>JAAYUJ010000465.1 GCA_012517775.1 Deltaproteobacteria bacterium | reverse complement strand
GACAAGGCGCCTTTTGTGAAAGACCAGCCGGACGACCCTCGCAATCGCCGAATCAGCCTTCTCTTCGTTCGAGGAAAAAAAGCGAAGCCGGTTGGCAAATACGATTGGCTGTGGAAGGAACCGTCCTTGAGGCAATAGCTTTGATGCATTACTCATCACTTCGCAATAGGCAGGTCGGGATTCCAATACACACAGCCACTACGCGGCGATGTTGGGTATGGAAACCCGACCTACCAAGTTGTCGCTCCCTGAACCTAGTGACAAGATAGCATTTCTCTACGATGATTTTACATCAAACCGCTTTCTTGAAACCTGGGAAGTTTGGTATATGCCATACGTTGGATGCACAATCCTAATAAGAGCATGGAAGAACAGTGTTTCTTTGCAAACTCCACTGGCGATTGGCGTCACGAACGTATCTCCTTGGGCTTGCGATGAGTCATCCTCATCCGTGAAGGACTAAAAATGCGAAAGTCCGGGGGGATAGTGGCAAAGACGCATGGATTGGCTCCCGCTTCAAACCAGGTCTTCATGTAGAAGAGCAGCTACTGCTCGGATGCCTCGGTGGTAGTCGTCCAAATGAAAGCGCTCATTGGGAGAATGAGCCCCATCATCGGGACTGCCCCATCCAAGAAGGAGCACCGTTTCGAGTCCGAGGACTTCCTTAAACCAATTCACTATAGGGATCGAGCCTCCTTCCCTCAAAAACACGGGCTTTTTCCCAAATCCGATTTCAATGGCCTGCTCGGCTGCGCGAATTCCGGGCTTGTCCCTGCTGATGAGAACGGGGTCTGCTCCATGGAGGGTGGTGGCTTTAATTCTGACACCCCGAGGTGCCAGGGACTTCACAAAATCCACAAACAGGCTTTCAATCCTCCGCTGCTTCTGATTTGGAACCAGACGCATGCTCACCTTTGCCCCCGCCCTGGACGGAATGACCGTCTTGGCCCCTTCTCCAGAAAAACCTCCCCAAATCCCGTTTACATCCAGGGTCGGTCGTGCTGTCTTTCGCTCCAGGGTGGTGTAACCCCTTTCGCCCGCGAGTTCATCGATACCGAGATAGCTTCGGAGAGCGTCTTCATCATGGGGAAGTGATGCCATTTCTTCCCGCTCCCACTTCTCCAGGTCGATGACATCATCGTAGAAGCCGGGAATCGCAACGGTGCCGTCGGGGTTCTTCAGATGATAAAGGATTTCCGTCAGTGCCTGGATGGGATTGGTTACGATTCCCCCGAAGATCCCCGAATGCAAGTCGATACGGGGACCTGTGAGATCAATCTGGAAATAGGAAAGTCCCCTCAAGCCATAAGTGATGGCAGGAATTCCATGAGCAAACTGAGAACCGTCGGAGATAACGGCTACTTGAGCTGAGAGCTCCGTCTTGTGCTTCTCAAGGAATGGCTTTAAGCTGGGACTAGCGATTTCTTCTTCCCCTTCCACCAGGATTTTCACATTGAGGGGAAGACTGCCCCTCACATCCATAATTGCTTCCATGGCCTTGAGGTAGGTGAAGAACTGTCCCTTGTCGTCTGTAGCGCCCCGGGCATAGACGCACCCGTCCCGGATGGCGGGTTCAAATGGCGGGGATATCCATTCCTCCAAGGGTTCTGGAGGCTGCACATCGTAGTGACCATACACCAGAAGAGTGGGGTCCTCGGGGCTCGTTTGCAAATGCCCATAAACCAGAGGATGTCGCTCCGTTTCATGAAGAGAGGCTTGAAATCCCAGTTTTCTGATATGACTCAAAACAAACTCTGCCGCTCTCCTAATATCCCGTATATGCTGAGAGTAAGTACTGATACTGGGAATTCGCAAAAAATCCTGGAGCTCATTGATGTAACGTTGCTTCTGGCTGTCAATTCGGGCAAGAATTGTTGCAGGCACCATAAAAACGCCTCCTTCGAAAAAATTCCTTCATCCCGGGCACATTCCATGGATCCGGTGTGGGCCGGGGGCCTTTGGAGCAGGTTGCGTCAACTTTCTGGACCTGTCAAGTATTCACCTCTTGACCACAGAATGGATTCTTACAATAGGGGTCTATCAGGTCAAAGGCAAGCAAGGGATGTTGGAAATACAGGATGAGCCGGAGAGGAATCAAGTCACTCGGCAACCTGGATGATTATAATAGGTTGTGAGAGTATTTGCTGCATGCAATTCAGGGGACGATCGGGCACTATGGCATTGATTTTCAAATCTTTTTCGGCAGCAGGGGACCTTTCTCCATCGGTTTGGAATAGACTGGCGTCTGAGGCGAGTCCCATGATGGAGTGGGAATATTATCATTCCCTGGAGAAATCCGGTTCTGTCGCTACGGATTGCGGATATTCCCCCTGCCATCTGGTAGCCTTCAAGGATGGAAGGCCCATCGCCCTGGCTCCCCTCTATGAGCGCAATCGAGCGTGGGTTGAATTCGGAGACGGCGGTCTACTGGAGTTCCTTACGGAATTCACTGGAATGCCTTACTGCACGGGTCTTCTCGGCGCCATTCCATTCACGCCGGTTCCCGGATACCAGTTCCTCCACGATCCAACCATCAACAGGCGTGATGCTTACCGCATTCTGCTGAGCCAGATCGATTTTATTTGTAAATCAAAGGGCTTTTTCACAAGCCGCATATACTTCGTTGCTGTCGACGACATTGAGATGCACGGCATGCTCAGGGATAACGGGTACATTACTCTCCAGAACCAGTATTCCTACTGGTTCAACCGTGACTACCGGACATTCGACGATTATCTCCAAGCATTCAAATCCAGTCGGAGAACGAAGATCAAAAGGGAGATACGAACCGTCAGGGAATTGGGAATCAATGTCGAGGTGATTTCCGGAGAGGAGGTTCCGGATGCTTCCTTTTTGAATATGCATGATCTCTATTTGCACACGTGGAAGAAGCACATGGGGGAGGGGATTCGTCCCTTCTTGAATCGCAGTTTCTTCCAGTCGCTTGCTGAAGTGTTTCGTCACAGAACCATGTTTTCTGTGGCTCGAAAAACCGATGAAATCCTGGGGCTGGCCATTTTCTATCACAAGGAGAGGAGTATCTATGGCCGTTACTGGGGAGCCTACAGGGATGTGCCGTTCCTGCACTTTTCCACATGCTATTACAGCCCCATAGAATGGGCTATTCGCCACGGGGTCAGAATGATGGACCCGGGTTTTGGAGGCGAGCACAAACTCATTCGCGGCTTCGAAACGGTCCCTGTCTACCACTATGTCAAGTTCCACGGAGAGGAAGAAAGCAGGATCGCCATGACCGTCCTTCGGCGCCTATGGGGGAATGTTGCCAGAAAGAGTGGCAGGAGCTGAGAAGGCGATGAGCCCGGATGCTTTCGACCGCACCGTTTACATGCCTCTTATGTTCACTTTGAGATCATGGTATCCTGCAGCAGCCTGTCAATGGGCGTGTATTCCAGATCAAAGGCCTCCGCAACCCCTCTGCACGTTACCCTTCCCCGGATCACATTGGCTCCAGGCCTGATATCGGGGTTTTCCACCATGGCTCTCTTCCACCCCTTGTTGGCGATCTCAAGTGCATAGGGCAGGGTTGCGTTGGTGAGGGCCAACGTGGAAGTCTTGGGAACAGCTCCAGGCATGTTTGCCACGCAATAGTGCACTATGCCGTCTACCATGAATATGGGGTCGGAATGTGTAGTGGGGCGGGAGGTTTCAAAGCAGCCACCCTGGTCGATGGCAACGTCCACGAGCACGGCCCCCTTTTTCATGGTTTTGAGCATGTCCTGCGTAATGAGCTTGGGAGTCTTGGCGCCAGGGATGAGCACCGCTCCCACCACCACGTCGGCTCTCGTAATCAATTCCCGGATAGTTGCGGGACTCGACATCAGGAGGAAGCAGTTGGCAGGCATCACATCACTCAAGTGGCGCAATCGATCGAGGTTGACATCGAGAAGGTATACTTTGGCACCAAGCCCGCACGCCATCCTGGCCGCGTTCGTTCCCACGATACCTCCTCCAATAACCAACACCATGCCCGGATCCACTCCCGGGACCCCTCCGAGGAGCACGCCGTCGCCTCCCTGTGCCATCTCAAGGTACTTCGCACCCTGCTGGATGGCCATCCTTCCGGCGACCTCACTCATGGGAATGAGAAGCGGCAACGAACCGTCACTCCTTTGAATAGTCTCGTAGGCAATATTGATGGAGTTGCTTTCTATGAGAATACGGGTGAGTTTTTCGGCGGCTGCAAGATGGAGATAGGTGAAGATGATGTGGTCTTCTCGAATAAGGCCATATTCTGAGGGAAGCGGTTCCTTAACATGCATGATCATTTCAGCGCGGTCGAAGACTTCCCTTGGAGTCTCCACGACTTGAGCACCAGCCTCGACATAATTTGCGTCTTCGAACCCACTGCCTGTGCCGGCGTTCCTCTCAACCAGTACCGTGTGCCCTTTCCTCTTCATGATTTCCACTCCCGCCGGAGTCATGGACACACGGTTTTCTTCCTCCTTGAT
>JAAYUJ010000464.1 GCA_012517775.1 Deltaproteobacteria bacterium | reverse complement strand
GACGGTTTTCCATGGAAATTCAGTATGCCGACGGGATGACGGTCCGCAGAGAGCAGCCCGTCCCTCCCATCACTGTTGACGTGGATCTGCGCCTCTTCAGGATGATTCTTCCCGTTTTCCGACAGCTCTTCCATCGCCGGGTGGCGATCCGCCGCATGGCGCTGGAACTGTATGATTTTTCCATGCCTCTTCGGCAGATGTCTCTCTTTCCATGGGAGGAAGCATCCCTCAGGGGCGACCGGAGCGTTCAGAAGGCCCTTGACGGAATCCGCCGGCGTTTTGGCCGAAACGCCATCCAGTGGGGAAGGTCCAGACTCGACGACGTATCCTGATTTCACCGCTGAGAACGCAGAGAGAATACCATGCAAGAATCTCTGCGGGCTTTGCGGCCTCTGCGGTAAGCCCTTTGCTTTCCATTCCTTTGGATGCCTCTACCGCAACTTCTCGATAAGCGGGTCGGGATTCACATCCCGACAGCTTCTGCGTCAGGGTGTCGGGTATGAAAACCCGGCCTACAAAGCTGTTATTGCCTGGACTTTTTGAGAAGTCACCCTCTGCCCGCCATGAGGTAGTGGGATGGGCAGTCTGCACTGAGACAAGAATGAAAAAGGATCACCCTCCAGAATGCAGGGCCGGCAAAGTGTCCGGTTGCAAAGGAACCTCCTTCGTTCACCTCCATGTCCACTCCCATTATTCATTCATGCGGGGGGTGAGCTCTCCCCTGGCGATTTGCGAAGCCGCCAGACTTCGCGGATTTGAAACCCTCGCCCTGACCGACACCAACGGCTTCCATGGGCTGATCCGGTATCTCGAGGCCGCCCGCCGAACCGGGATTCGGCCTATTGTCGGCGCACACCTCAAGACCCGATCCGAGGAAGCGATCGCGCTGGCAAAGACGGAGGGCGGCTATGCCATCCTCTCTGAGCTCATCTCCCGGATTCATCTTCAGGAAGGCTTTTCCCTCAGGTCCGCCTTTCCGCATCCCACTGCGGATGTCGTCATTCTCACATCCGATCCCGAGATCATCAAGGCTCTCGGATCCAAGGTCGAATGCCGGGTGGAGGTCCCGCCCGGTCCCGCAGGACGCAAGGCCCTGGAAATTTCCCGGTCCCTCGGAGTCCTGCCGGTTGCAACCAACGCCGTCACCTTCGCCCATCCGGACGACTACCCCCTCCATCGACTGGTCCGGGCCATCGACTGCAACCGGACTCTCAGCACCCTTCCCTCCCATGAGCTGGCCCAGCCCGGCCAATGGCTCAAGCCGGCGGATGCCATGGAGAGGCACTTTCCCCACTGCCCCGAAGCCATGGCAAACGCGGTGGAACTCGCTGCGGCATGCCATACGGAATGGAACTTTTCCCGCATGGTGTTTCCCCATTATGACGACCGAAACGAGGACCACTTCGCCCTCCTGGCCCAGCTGTGTCGCAAGGGGATCCCGTGGCGGTACGGAAATTCCTGCGACGTTATCGAAGCGCGCCTCCAGGAGGAGCTCGCCCTCATCCGCGAAAAGGGCTACGTGGATTACTTCCTGGTGGTTGCGGATATTGTCGGACGCCGGCCGATCCATTGCGGCCGGGGAAGCGGAGCCGCCAGCCTGGTGAGTTATCTCCTGGGGATCACCCATGTGGATCCCATCCGCCACGGTCTTCTCTTCGGCCGCTTTCTCAACCCGCAGCGGAAAGATCCCCCGGATATCGATGTGGACTTCCCGTGGGACGAACGGGACGCCCTTTTTGACGAGATCAGGAAGCAGTATGGTGATGACCGGTTTGCATCGGTTGCCAACCACACGGGATTCGGAGCCCGGGCGGCGGTCAGGGAAGTGGCCAAGGTTTACGGGATGCCTGCCGGGGAAATCAAGGAAGTGACCCGGCGCATGAGCTTCTGGACGGACCCGGCAGGAATCCGGGAACGTGCAAAAACCCACCCCAAGTTCGAAGGCTTCCCCATCGACCCTCCCTGGCCGGAGATCATGGATTGGGCGAGCCGCCTCCAATCCCTTCCGAGGCACCTTTCCGTCCATTGCGGCGGCATCATTCTCGCTCCCGATGCCGTCAGCCGCTATGTGCCCGTGGAGCGAAGCCGCAAGGGATTGAGGATCATCCAATGGGAGAAAGACCAGGCGGAAAGCGCGGGACTGGTCAAGATCGATCTCCTGGGTAACCGCTCCCTCGCTGTGATCAGGGATACCCTGGATGCGGTCCGCAGGAACACCGGGAGAAGAATCGACTATGCCACCTTCAACCCGGTGGACGACCCGGCAACGGTAGACCTTCTCAGGCGTGGCGAAACCATGGGGGTCTTCTATGTGGAATCCCCCGCCATGAGGCAGCTCCAGCAGAAGACTCAGCGGGGCGACTTTGAGCACCTCGTGATTCATTCGTCCATCATCCGGCCAGCCGCCAACCGCTTCATCAACGCATACATCGAGAGGCTTCACGGAGCACCCTGTGAACCCCTCCACCCCAGCCTCAAGGATCTCCTGCGGGAAACGTACGGCATCCTTGTGTACCAGGAGGACGTAGTCCAGGTTTCCATGGCCCTCGCCGGATTCGACTGGGGGGAAGCGGACGGCCTGAGGAAGGTGATCAGCAGGAAGAGCCCGGACCAGATCGGGAGCTACCGGAACCGCTTCTTTGCCGGCTGCGCCGCAAGGGGCGTTTCGGAGGGTGTTGTGAGACAGGTGTGGGAAATGATCCTCTCTTTCGCAGGCTATTCCTTCTGCAAACCCCACTCGGCATCCTATGCCCTCGTGAGCTTCAAGTCCGCTTATCTAAAGGTGCACCATCCCGCTGAATTCATGGCTGCGGTCCTGAGCAATGGAGGCGGCTATTACAGTACCCTTGCCTACATCTCCGAGGCCAGGCGTATGGGGATCACGGTGCTGGGACCGCACATCAATGAAAGCGACTGGGGTTATCGCGGGTTTGATCGAACCATCAGGCTGGGTCTGCAGGAGATTCGGTCCGTCACACGGGAGACCGTAGAAGCCGTTCTTGATGAGCGTCACCGGAACGGCCCTTTCAGATCCATCGACGATCTCCTCCGGCGGGTGCGTCTGAACCCTGCGGACGGGGCAATCCTCG
>JAAYUJ010000463.1 GCA_012517775.1 Deltaproteobacteria bacterium | reverse complement strand
TATGTCGAGGAGGGACATTTCTTCCTGAACCTGTTCCAGTTCAGTATTGCTCGGAGCGGGACCATGAGCTCTGCCGCTCTCCTGCGGGTCGGGCTCAATCTCCTTTACCTCGATGGGAAACTTGCATTTGGGGCAAAGAATCCTGACTCCCCTGCCTGTGGGAATTTTCTCATCAGGAACGACGAAGCCTGCCTGACAGCCTGGACATTGAAATTTCACTTGTGACTCCTTATCGCTTGAGGCCAAATTCCCATGCCAGCGGGCTCAATTCAAAAGATACCCGCTTACAGCATACTTTGACAATTCAAATTTCCTACAAGAAGACACCTTTCACGGAAAAGGGTCTTGCTCGATTTCATGGAAAGCACCGTTCAACACGTACAGCCGGCGTCTAGAAATCGGCAGAAAGCCCTTCCGCCATTAAAAACATGCATGTCAGGGAATACGGATATGTTTCTTGAACAGCTCGGGCGTCTCTGGCACAATTGCTGGGTCAACTGGTCTCTCAGGGGATTCGATCGGGGATTTTCGGTCTTTCCTGTGTTGGATGCTTTTTGCAGATCCTTCTGTTTCAGAAATATGGAGGCTTTTGGACCATGGAAAAGGTGCGGTTCGGGAATACAGACCTGGAAGTATCCGTCATTGTGCTGGGAACATGGGTGACAGGTGGCTGGGCCTGGGGAGGTGCCGATGAAGAGGAAAGCCGGCGGACGATCTTGAAGGCACTGGAACTGGGGATCAATTTCATCGATACGGCTCCTGTTTATGGATTTGGACAGTCTGAAGAGATTGTCGGGCAGGCGATCAGACAATGGGGAAACCAAAATGAGGTCATCATAGCCACCAAGTGTGGACTTGAATGGGACGAAAGACAGAACATTCGAAGAAATGCAAGTCCCCAGAGGATTGAATACGAAGTCGACCAGAGTCTGAGACGACTGGGCGTGGATCGGATCGATCTCTATCAGATCCATTGGCCGGACCTGAGTGTTCCTTTCGAGGAATCCATGGAAACGATGCTCAAGTTGCAGCAATCCGGAAAGATCCGCTATGTGGGCTTGAGCAATTTCAATCGTGAACAGATGGAATCCTGCTTGAAAGTGGGACCTGTCCACAGCCTGCAGCCCCCATACAATATTTTTGAGAGAGACGCTGAGAATGATTTGCTGCCCTTTTGCGTGGAGAACAACATCGCCACCCTCACTTACGGGGGTCTTTGCCGGGGACTCCTTACAGGTAAGTTCTCAGGCAACGAGGAGTTTCCCCGTGGGGATTTGCGGCGGGCAGATCCAAAGTTCAAGCCTGATCGTTTCAAGCAATATGTAAACGCTGTGGAGGATTTCAGGAAAATCGCCGCCAGCTACGGGAAATCACCGGCACAGTTTGCTCTGCGGTGGGCATTGCAGCAGCGCGGAGTCACCACGGTCATTGCAGGAGCCAGAACAGCCCGTCAGGTTGAGGATAATTGCGGAGTCTCCGACTGGCAGATCAGCTCGGAGCATCTTGCTGCAGTGGAGAACATTCTGGCGAAACGGATCAAGACACCCGTAGGCCCCGAATTCATGGCCCCACGATTGGATAGATAGATGCGTCCCAGATCACTCCTCACAACCTCCCCAGCACCACCATAACCCGAAGACCGCCATGACGAATCCTCCAAAGCCTCGCCCCTGGAATTCTCATGGCGAGAGCCAAGGATTCGTCGGGCGCAATAACCGCCACCTGCCACCCTT
>JAAYUJ010000462.1 GCA_012517775.1 Deltaproteobacteria bacterium | reverse complement strand
CACAAGGAGAATGGCAACAATTACAGAGGAGTCCACGCCGTACTGGATTTCAGCGTCCCGAAGGGCTCGGTCGTGGATTCTCTGAAATGCCCTGGCTTTTTCAAGGCTTGCAGGAGTGAGAAACTGACTGTAGTTCAGCCGGCCCTCACGCATGCGAAGCGTTTTCGAGACGGTGGCAAACATGGGGGGAGGGGGCGGGGAAAAGGCCATGGCAACCTGCCGGCGATCCAAACCGTCCTGAATCAATTTTTCCTTCAGGGGACCGAAGATGTCCCCGATAAAGTCTCCCCCTGCGACAGCAGGCATCAGGATGGAAATAGTCACAAACAAAAGGCGGAACACCCCTGCCGTTATGAACGTCATCTTTGTTCGTTTTTCAGGATTCAACAAGTAATTTCCCTTCTCTTTGAGTTCAGTCCCGTTTTCCGATGTTTTTCTTTGCGAATCAACCGGCATTTCATTATACGTAAGGCCTTGATGGAGGGCAACGATCACCGGGAAACGGGTGGTGACATTTTGCGGAGTGCTTCCGGAGAGCAAGCTCGGAAAGTGGCGCGGAGCCGGTTGACAGGATAAGAGGTCTTATGGGTGTCGAAGAATTTTCGGAAGCTCCTGGATCGATTGAGCCCAGGGGTCTGGAGAGATATCTGCCCCTGAAATCCAGGGTCATGGATTGTATCGGCGGAATGCTCAACTTGAGCGGTCTCCCCGGTGATTTCCTCGGGGACTTGAAGGAGAAGCTCGAAAACAACCGTTTCAACCTCGTTGTAGTGGGGCAGTTCAAGCGAGGAAAGACCTGTCTCATCAATGCCCTCCTTGGAGCAGACCTCCTGCCTACCGCGGTTGTGCCCCTGACTTCCATTGTCACAGTTCTCTCCTATGGAGAAGAGATCAGGGCCGAAGTCCGTCTCAACGACGGGACTTCCGCGGCAATCAGCCCGGGAGAGCTCCCGGCCTACGTTACAGAAGTGGGAAATCCCAGGAACGTGAAGAATGTGCGAGAGGTCAATATAGAATACCCATCCGCATATCTCAAGGACGGGGTGCGACTCATCGATACTCCAGGCGTGGGATCCGTCTACCTCCATAACACGGACGTGGCATATCGTTACCTTCCCCATTGCGACGCAGCCCTTTTCCTCCTCTCGGTTGAGCAGCCGGTCGGAAAAGCAGAGCTGGATTTCCTGAAGGATGTGCAGGTCTACTCCAACAGGATCTTCTTCCTGCTGAACAAGATCGACATTCTGTCGGATCAGGAAGTTGAGGAATCCATGTCGTTTTCCAGGAGCGCCCTGGAGGATGTTGTCGGCCCCAATCTGAGAATGTTTCCAGTATCGGCCAAACTGGCTCTAAACGGCAAGTTGGAGGGATCGAACGATCTCTTGAACAAAAGCCGATTGCCTGCTTTTACGCGCCTTCTGAATCAGTTTTTCATGGAGGAGAAGGGTAAAGTCCTGCTTCTTTCATCAGTCCATGCCCTCCTGCGCATACTCCGGCAGGGGAGACTCGAACGGGAACTGGAAACGAAAGCAATCACGACTCCCCTCCATGAACTGGAGGAGAAGATCGCCCTGTTCGAGGCCAGGCGTGACGAGGTGCTTGCCGAGAAGGATGCCTTTCTGATTCTTCTGGAAGGAGAGGTGAAGAAGCTTATCCGGCATGTGGTGGACGCAGACCTTGCCGCATTCAAGAAGGATCTGATCCACAGGATGGAAGAGGGGTTCGATGCCTTTCAAGCCGAGAAGAAGGACCTTTCGTTGAAGGAATTGCGTGAATCCCTCGAAACCTACGTAACCGGGGAAGTGGAACAAGCCATTTCCGCGTGGCGGCCGATGGAAGAGGACAAGATCGGACAGGCATTTCAAGCCATGTGCGATCGGTTTTTGAGAAGAATCAATGGAATTCTGGATTCCCTTCTTCAGTTTTCATCGCAGCTTTTCTCCGTTCACTTCGAGCCGATTACCTCCGAGTCCGAATGGAAAGTGGAATCGAGGTTCTATTACAAGTTCGCCCAGGAACCCGTTGGCCTGGACATGCTGGAATCATCCCTGACCGAGGTTTTTCCCGGCTATATCAGTGATCGATTTAAGAAGATCAAGGCGTTCCTTTTCGGAATCGCCAATCGGAGGATTGTAAGGAAGCGAAGGGAGCACCTCTACCAGACCATTGAAATGCAGGTGGGACGCATCCGGGCTGATCTGCTGGAGAGACTGAACAGCAGCATGGTGGGCTTTCGCAGAGAGATGCTCAAGAAAGTCGAATCCACTGCGGAGGGGATTGCAGCGGCCATCGAGAAGGGGAGGAAGCAAAAATCGCAAGGGGAGAAGGGGGTTATGGAACGTCAAGAGGTCCTCCTTGCTGAAATGGCGGCAATTGATGCGATTCGGGAAGAACTCACGGATATCGAGCAGTCTGCGGCACTCCTGTAATCGCTGAGAGATGGCTCTCACCGCCGGTCTTTCAGCGAACGAAGCCCATCTCCCAACCAGTGTCTCCGATATCCCTGCATGGAAAATGCGCGCAACCTCAATTCATCCATTACTTTCGCAACGGTTGTGCCAGAGAAGGCGGTGACGGCATTGTGGCCCTGACGTGCTTTTATGCTTGACAAAACGGGTGCTGTACAGTAGCTTGGCGCCGCATGGAAAAAGAGCAGATAGGGGAGATTTTTGTTTTTGGTCCGGCAGAGTTTCTCAAGTGAGAGCGAGGTCGGACTGTTGATTTCGAGCCTGTTGCCAAGGGTGTCTTTTTCATAGTGCCGCATCTGATGAACTGTTTTCCACCTTATTGCCCTCAGCCGCACCCATAGAACTCAAAAGAACCGCTTTGAAAAGCGTTTGTGTTGTTTCGGCTCACCATGTGGCAAATGGCATATGTGTCAGGTTCATGAACTTCCTTAGTGAATTGAGGCCGTTACTGGTTTTATCCGATGACAAGAGGAGGTGAGAAGCTAGGCAAATTGGAGGTTTTTTGGGGAAAGCCGGGAGAGGGCTTTTTCTGGAAAAGGGATGGTTGTGTTCAGGTGTTCAGGTGATTTCTTGAAGGAGGAGTAAATGAAAGCTAGCAACATCGTGATGTTTGCCCTTGGATGTGGCGGACTCGGCGTTCTCTACGCTCTGATTACCGCAGCATGGGTTTCCAAGCAGCCTGCGGGATCCGAAAGGATGCAACAAATCTCGGATGCCATCAAAGAAGGTGCAATGGCCTTCCTGAATCGTGAATACAAGACGGTCGCCATCGTAATGGTCGTCCTCGCCGCTGCGCTCGTGTATCTGGGCAAATGGACCGCCATCGGGTTCATTATCGGTACCGTCGGTTCTGCTCTTGCCGGCTACATTGGGATGATGGTGTCCGTGAAGGCCAACGTGAGAACCACCGAAGCGGCCAAGCAAGGTCTTCAGACAGCACTGACCGTTGCATTCAAGGGCGGTTCCGTGACGGGCATCATGGTCGTCGGTCTCGGTCTGCTGGGCATTTCCGCCTATTACATGGTCGTGAAAACGGCGGCGCCTGTGGATGATGCATTCCACGCACTGGTGGGTCTTGGTTTCGGTTGCTCGCTCATGAGCGTGTTTGCTCGTATCGCCGGTGGTATCTATACAAAAGCCGCCGACGTGGGCGCGGACCTGGTGGGTAAGGTCGAAGCGGGCATTCCCGAGGATGATCCAAGAAATGCTGCGGTCATCGCCGACAACGTGGGTGACAACGTGGGTGACTGTGCGGGTATGGCAGCTGACCTCTACGAGACCTACACCGTTACACTGGTTGCCGCCATGCTACTGGCCAAGACCGTCTATGGTCCGGATAGCATGTGGGTGGAATTCCCCCTTCTCATCGGCGGCATCTCAATCGTTGCCTCCATAATCGGCACTTACTTCGTGCGCCTCGGTAAGAACCAGTACATCATGGGCGCTCTCTACAAGGGACTGGCTGTCTCCGGTATCCTGGCAGCCGCTGCTTTCTACTTTGCCTCCGACTGGTTCCTGAAGCTCCCCGGCGTCGAGCAGGCATTCAGCTCAATGGGCGTCTTCACCACGGCTGTCATCGGGCTTGTCTTGACCGGACTTATCGTAATGATCACGGAATATTTCACTTCCAAGAGCTTCAGCCCGGTAAAGCATATTGCCGCTGCCAGCCAGACCGGTCATGGCACCAACGTCATCGCCGGACTTGCTGTTAGCATGAAATCCACCGGCGCTCCCGCTCTCGTCATCTGCGGCGCCATCGTCTGGGCCTATGCCCTGGGTGGTGGGTTTGCGGGCAACGCCGGCGGCGGGCTTTTTGCCATCGCCTTGTCTGCGGTTGCCATGCTCTCCATGACGGGTATCGTTGTGGCCATCGACTCCTACGGTCCCATTACGGACAACGCCGGTGGCATTGCCGAAATGGCTGAACTTCCAGAGAGCGTTCGCGCCATTACCGATCCGCTGGATGCCGTTGGAAACACCACAAAGGCAGTCACCAAGGGATATGCCATCGGTTCCGCGGCGTTGGCCGCCCTGGTGCTTTTTGCCGAGTATTCCCGGTCCTTTGGCGAGACCCTCGCTTTCGATCTTTCCAATCCTTTGGTACTTGTCGGACTCTTTATCGGTGGTTTGCTCCCCTATTTCTTCGGCTCCCTGTTGATGGAAGCAGTGGGCAAAGCCGCCGGTGGTGTTGTTGAAGAAGTGCGCCGTCAGTTCAAAGAGATCCCCGGCATCATGGAAGGGACCGCAAGGCCCGAATACGGAAAGTGCGTGGATATCGTGACCAAGAGCGCTATCAAGGAAATGATGCTTCCGGCCCTCATTCCCGTTGCCGCACCCGTCATTGTCGGCCTCCTGGTGGGGAAAGAGGCCCTGGGTGGTGTGCTCATCGGTGCCATCATCACCGGTCTGTTCCAGGCCATTGCCATGACGAGCGGAGGCGGCGCATGGGACAATGCCAAGAAGTTCATTGAAGACGGCATGTATGGCGGCAAGGGTTCCGATGCTCACAAATCGGCCGTCACCGGAGACACCGTAGGCGACCCGTATAAAGACACCGCCGGTCCAGCCATCAACCCCATGATCAAGGTTGTTAACATTGTGGCTCTCCTGATCGTTCCGTTGATCAAGTAGCGGCCCCAGCAACCATCTGAAAAGAGAAAGCCGGCAGGAGCCTCCTTCTGCCGGCTTTTTTTGATTGTTGCTCCAGGGACTTTGCTCTGTCCGGATGCATTTTGCCTTATCGAGACGCTTGCCACTGCAAAGAGTCGCATAGCTCCAGTAAACGTAGGTCGGGATTCCAATCCCGACAGCCTTTGCACCAAGGCGTCGGGTATGGAAACCCGACCTACGAAGTTGTCTATACTTGAACTTATTGAGAAGTTACCACTGTAGGTAGGTCGGGATTCCAATCCCGACAACTGACAGATGCGGAGTGGAAGTGGGGTGCCAGGATGAATCTAGCTGCGGAGCAGGAAGCTGAGAAGGACGATGATCAGCATGCACAAAGGATAATAGCTTGCTCTGTTGAAGAGATGCGCAGCTTTGGAGGATGACCTGCTCCTGTAGAGGGCATATGCCGGCAGAAGCAGGAGTATGAATCCTGCTCCAAGCGTTCCGGGCAAGTAGAGGGGATGCAGTATTGCCGGGGTCGTCCAGTACATGAACAGGCTGAGAACGTTCGCCACGGCAAGCGTGACAAAGATCAGCAATGCGGATCCCTCGGCCCCCAATCCAACCGGGATGGTTTTCGCATCCATCTTCAGGTCTTCCTCAAGATCACTCCAATCATTGGGGATGTTTTGCCCCCCTATTTCCCAGAAAAAGAGCCAGAAGAAAAGCAGAACAAGGAACAGGACGGACGGACTGGAATCAACAGCAAAGACCGCGGCCATTGCTCCCGCTGTTTTGACTCCCCCGCTCACTATGGTGCGCAGAGAGCTCACCTTGAGCATGCTGCAGTAGACTGCTTCCGCACAACATCCTGCAAGAAAGATCAAGGCGCACACCGGGTTCAGAGCGTAAGCGCCCACAAGGGCGATAGCCCCCGCGGCAAAGGCCCACAAAACCCCCTCGTGGAGGCTGAGCAAGCCCTGGGCGAGAGGGTGACGCACATACACCACATCCAGATCATTGGAAGAGTGGGGGAGGCCAAACCGTGCGATCTTCTCGCGATCGATCCGGTAATCCACAACATCGTTGAGCGCATAAACCGCCGTATAACCCGCGAAAGCCGTCACAAGGCCAAGGAGAACCACTTGAACCGGAGGGATCGATCCCAGCCATATGAGAGCTGCCAGGGCAGGCGTGGCCATATCAAGCAGGCCGTGAGGTGTTCTGGACAGGGCCAGGAATAGCCTGATGCGGGATAGTCCCGTATGATTTGCAATGGAAGAAGAGTTCAATAGAGCAATCTCCCGTCTTTCGGATGACAATCCGCCAATTTTCTTTCCGCGAGCAATCCACGATACAGATCATTTTTCCGGACGAATCCCCTGAAAGAGAGCATCGATCTCTTCCTCGGCCATAATGCGATTGCCGAGGAGCACCTCCCGAATGGTCCGCCCCGTCGCATGAGCCTCTTTGGCTATGGAAGACGCCCTATCATAACCGATGGAAGGGACCAGGTATGTCGAGAGGGCAAGGCTTTCCTCGATGAGCGAACTGCATCGTTCCAAGTTCGCTGAGATACCGGCTATGCACTTCTTTGCAAAGAGAGCTGCTCCTTTTGCGAGGAGGTCGATGGATTGGAGAAGATTATATGCAATCAGTGGCATCATGGTGTTCAGTTCAAATGTCCCCCCATGCCCCCCCATGGCAATGCTCAAATCATTGCCCAAAACCTGAGCGCTCACCTGCAGGACGACTTCGGGAATGACGGGATTGATCTTTCCGGGCATGATGGACGAGCCCGGCTGGAGAGAGGGGAGAGTGATCTCCCCGAGTCCGCATCGGGGCCCCGAAGCCAGCCATCTGATGTCATTGGCTATTTTCGCGAGGCTCACCGCCACGGATCTCAAGGCGCCGCTGGTTTCCACCGCTGCATCCTGAGCAGCCTGAGCTTCGAAATGATCGGATGCCTCGTGAAATTCACAGCCGGTCTCCCGGGAAAGGAGTGCGATGACCCTCGATGCAAATTGCGGATGGGTATTCAGCCCGTTTCCAACGGCGGTTCCCCCTAGGGCCAGAGCTGTAAGGTTTCCCAGAGTGTTCTCCACCCTTTTTATCCCCAACTCCACCTGCCTTGCATAGGCGCCGAATTCCCGGCCAAGACGGATGGGGACGGCGTCCTGAAGGTGGGTCCTTCCGATCTTGATGACGTCAATGAATTCCTGGGACTTGCCAAACAGGTCTCGGTACAGCAAACGCAGGGCGGGGATGAGATCGCTCCGGATTCCCATAACGGCGGAGATGTGAATGGCGGAGGGGATGACGTCGTTGCTGGACTGTCCCAGGTTCACATGATCGTTGGGATGGACGGGGAACTTCCCCCCTCTTTTTCCGGTCAGCAGCTCGTTGGCCCTTCCGGCGATGACTTCGTTGACATTCATGTTGGTGGAGGTACCCGAACCCGTCTGAAAAACGTCCACCACAAACTGGTCAGCGAGCTCACCGTCAACGACCTCCCGTGCCGCCGACTGAATGGCTTCCGAAATGGATGCATCCAACAGTCCCAGGTCTTTGTTGACCAGCGCCGCGTTTTTCTTGATGAGACCGAGTGCAATGATAAACGACCGGGGAAATCGCAGGCCGCTCACAGGAAAGTTTTCCACGGCTCGTTGAGTCTGCGCCCCATAGTAAGCCCCCTCGGGCACCCAGATGGCGCCGAGTGCATCTTCTTCTCGCCGACTTTCCACTCCTCACTCCAGACCTGATCTCGAAACAGGTTTCCCGTAAAAACTGCCGACTGGGAAAATACCGCCCCAGAAGGCTTCAGCGTTCTTCTCTAGGCTGGTAAACGCAGCCGACAGGCCCGCAATAGTCGCCCACATATTCAGCCTGAGGACGATAGAGAGCCGGTTTTCCCTGTGCCTCCGCAAATCTCTCCTCGAGTATATGGGCACACCAGCCGGCGATTCTGGATATGGCGAAGACAGGTGTCATGAGATCCACCGGAATTCCCATCATGAAGTAGACAAACCCGCTATAGAAATCCACGTTGGATTTGATATTGCTCTTGCCCCTCTTCTCGAATTCCCTGAGACTCTCTTCCTCGATGCGAGTGAGGAGCCTGTACCAGTTCTCACGGCCCGTCTTCTTCCCTAAACGCTCGGACATCTTCTTCAAAACCCTTGATCGGGGATCGACCGTCTTGTATACGGCGTGGCCCATGCCCATGATTTTTTGACCTTTGTCAAGTCGTGTCCGCACCCAGCCGCCGACTTCATCCTCCGATTTGACCATCTTCTCCACCTCAAACAGCATCTCCATTACCCGGGCGTTGGCCCCACCGTGGAGGTTTCCCGAAAGAGCTCCCACTCCAGCGGCTACTCCTGCATACATGTGAGCCTGCGTGGAGACAACCTCCCGGCATGCAAAAGTGGACGCATTGAATGTATGGTCCGCATGGAGGATGAGGCAAACATCCAGATCCCTTGCCACATCCTCATCGGGCTTATTTCCAGTGAGCTGCCACAGGAAGTTGGCTGCATGGGAAAGCCCTGCATCGGACGGCAGTGGATCAAGACCATTTCTTATCCTGTGCCAGGCGGCCATGATTGCGGGAATTCGAGCAATAAGCCGGATAGCCATCCGGATACTGGCCCCACGGGTTTCGTCATGAATATCAGGGTCAGCCATGCCCAGGAGGGGCACAGATGCCTGAAGAACATCCATGGGATCTGAATCCTTCGGCCACTCTTTGAAACTATCGAGGATGAACTGAGGTATTTGCCTTTCCGCATTGAGCTTCTGTTCAAACTGCTGAAGCTCCTCTCTGCCCGGCAGAGGGCCATTGAGAAGTGTGAAGGCGGTTTCCGGAAAAGTGGATTTCTCAACCAGGTCTTCAATGCGAAAACCGCGATAGATGAGTACCCCGTTTTCGCCGTCTATATAACTGATCTTGGTATCCGCAACCGTTACACCCCGCAGTCCTATGTTCTTGTAACGCACTTCACCAGCCATTGTGTCCTCCATGGAAGGGCTCATGGGATTACAGGCTTCGATCAACGGCATTCACAACTTCTCAGGAACGGTACTTTCTGAGGAATCTGCCAAAGGCGTCGTCGAGAGCTCGAAGAAAGGAGTCACGGTTTTGGCTCTGGATGGGAATCCTGTCATATCGTATTGGCATGAACGGTAGGCGGGATTCTCGATGCCCGACAACCTATTTCCGCAACTTCTCAATAAGTGAAAGCAACGATAGCTTCGTAGGTCGGGTTTCCATACCCGACACAATGGCGAAAAGGCTGTCGGGATTGGAATCCCGACCTACCTATTGAGAAATTACCTCTTTCCGCGGTGGGGTACCGTGAGGTCTACAGAAAAACAATCATAGACGCCTTAAAGAGTCAGCGAAACCTTATTGGGAAGCACTCTTTTGACTAAACCAGACAGCGACACAGGGCAGGGTTTCGTGAAAACAATCAGCCCCCAATTGGACGGATGCTGGATACAAGGCCCCTGATGCTCCACCCCCATTTGAACCCAAGCGGCCTTGCCCAGCATCAACCTCGCTATACCAACGGCATGTAACCTTCCATCCTTTAAGGGTGGATCATTTCACCTTATCACTCAATCCCTTTCCCGGCTTGAACTTCACTACCTTCGAGGCAGGAATCTTGATCTTGTCACCGGTCCTGGGATTTCGACCTTCGCGTGCCGATCGATTCCCCACACTGAAGGTTCCGAAACCAACCAGAGTCACTTTGTCCCCCCCGGAAAGCGCGTCCCCGACAGCAGAAACAAAACCATCCACCGCCTTTTCAGCCTGAGCCCTGGTAATTCCTCCTAAGGCGGCAATTTTGGAAACCAAATCTGCTTTTGTCATGCCCTTTCCTCCTCCAAACTGCTATTCAGAAACAACCAAACCGATCAACCTCCCCCAATGCGCTCCTCGGACCATCTCATCCGAGGGTTTTCACCGCCTCCCGCCCGGTGTTGCATCACCTCCTTTCAGCACTGACCGGCTAACTTCCTCCAAGCGATCTACCGCGCACAATTCAGACAAAACCCCACCTCGTTAAAGAACGCGGGAAAAGGATCGCTCTACTGACAGCAAGAAAATAGAACCGGAAGGAAACGCGAACCAAGATAACTCTGAAATATCAAAAACCGGAAAAGACCACCAGCATAGCCCGCCGAAACAACTTCACCATACCTCTTGGAAATTTTGGCTATTCTAAATGGAGGCATTGGTAAAAACAATCATTTTTCCCAGGGAGCACGCACCGAAAGTGTAGACTCTTCAAGTCTTCGCAACAGTTTTCCTCCTGTCCGCGCCCAGGAATTTCATTGACGGGCCTCTTATCAAGTGGTAATCAAGTAGTAATTATTCTATCGAGTTATGCGCTTGACTCCGGTGATTTAAATTCGTAGTGTTCGATCCGGGGACGAGCACCAGCCACGGACATTGATGGAACTAGAGAAGCGATTCAGCACTGAAAGCGGGTTGCCTCACTTGCGTAATCAATATCACGTGGGGAGTTGTTCCAAGGGGTCGTCCGGCAAACAATGACGGGTGATCCTGTCCCTGTTGTGAATCTCAAAGGGCCAGCCTTGACATTTCTTGCTGGAGCCGACAATCTCAACCTCGATCGCGTCTGCTTGACGAACTGATGTGCGAGTCAAAACTATCACTTCACCTGAAAGGAGTACCAAATGAGCCCAAGATCAAAGGAAGAGGCAAAGCAGTGGGTAGATCAGGCAATAGCTTTTTACAAAGCTTCAGGCAAGAGGATCGCATTAGCTGCATTCACGGACCCGGCCGGAATGTTCGTTAAAGACGAAATGTATATCTATGTGCTCAACCCCAAAGGAACGATGCTCGCCCACGGAGTGAACGAAAAATTCGTGGGAGAGGAATTCATCGATCTCATGGATTCCGACGGCAAGAAATTCATTAAAGAGATTGTGGACACCGCTAATGCTCAAGGTAGCGGGTGGGTGGAATACAAGTGGTATCACCCTGTAACCAAGCAGTGGGTACCTAAAATCGCTTATTTCGCCAAGGTCGACGACCTGATCATCTGCAGTGCCATATACAAGTAATGAACCGAGATTCGAACGTCTCTTAACTGCGGTTGAATACCAATTGCCTTTTCGGGGTATGCGCTTGATTCAAGTGATTCAAGCATATCCGGCTTCCCAGCTTGAATCGTTGGACTGAAGTGCATACCCCACCCGTGTCGTCAGTGGCGGATATTTCACCTTCTTCCGGTCGCATTTCATCAAACAATGGAGGCAAATCATGGCTATTCGGGTATTCATCGAGAGGGAAATAAAGCCGGGGAATGATCTGAAGCTTCACCAACTGCTCATGCAATTGCGCTCCAAAGCAATGATGCAGAAGGGTTACATCACCGGAGAGACACTCAGGGACGTCAACGATCCGAACAAATTCCTCGTAATAGGAACGTGGAACAGCATCCAGGACTGGCAAGCCTGGAATGCCAACGTGGATCGCAAGAAAATTCAGGAAGAATTGAATAATCTATTGAAAGTGCCTGAGAAATACACTGTTTATTCCTACTGATCGAACCTTCTCAATGAGTAGGTCGGGATTGCAATCCCGACGGCGTTTGCACCCGCCCGTGGGGTATGGAAACCCGGCCTGCGAAGAAGCTGTAACCGGAACTTGTTGAGAAGTCACTGCTGTTTCACCGGAGAGAGAGTCAACAGGTCATTCTCTTTGATCTTCTCCGGTTGAAACCCATACCAGCGGACATGAACCGTGGTGGGTCCACCCCGCAGGATGAAGCCGGCAGGTTGGGTTACCATGCCGGAGTCTTTTTCACGATAGTTCACTGAACAACGAAGCCCCCCGCAAACTGCAAGCCGTTTGTGGGGGGCGGATCAATCCATTCCCCTCTGCACCTTACAGACACCCTTCTCTCCCATCAGGGCGGTCAAGACTCTCTGAAGATGCTTGCTGTCTTTTACTTCAAGTCTAAGATGGCAGACAGTGTAATCCTTGCCCTGCGCATTCGTCTTGATGTCGATGACATTCGCATCCAGTTGCCCGAGGACTTTGCTGAGTGATGCAAGCATTCCCTTATTCCCCGAAAAGATGACCTTGACATCCACAGGAAAGGCCTGCTCCAGTCCAGTGTCCCACTGAACGTCGATCTTCCTTTCCGCATCACCCCGGTCCGGGTTCTTGCAGGATTGGCGATGGACGGTGATGCCTCTCCCGCGGGTGATGTAGCCCACGATCGGTTCACCCGGCAAAGGATTGCAACACCTGGCCATGCGAGTCATGACGTCATCGACACCCCTCACAAGAACCCCTTCATCCGTTGAACGGGATTTGCGCTTTTCAACAGGGAAAAGGGTCTCCTTCCTGGCCGGTTCTTCTTCCTGTGCAAAGGACGGAAGCCTCCCGATGACCTGCAGCGGAGTGATCTTGCTGTAGCCGATGCTCGCCAGGAGATCGTCCACGCTTTTTAGTGAAAGCGCCCTGGCCACTTCCAGCAGTTCCTGGGAGTTCGAAAAGCTTGAAAAACTCAGCCCTTTTTTACGGAACTCCTTTTCACAGATCTCTTTCCCCATGGCGACGGAACGCTCCCTCTCCTCCGCCTTGATCCACTGCCGAATCCGGTTGATCGCCTTGGAGCTCTTGACAAACTTCAGCCAGTCCTTGCTGGGTCGATGATTGACGGATGTGAGGATCTCAATGGAGTCCCCGTTCTGGAGCTCCTGCTTCAACGGGACAAGCTTCCCGTTGACCCTTGCACCAACACACCGGTGTCCCACTTCCGTATGGACCTCGTAGGCAAAGTCTACGGGAGTGGCCCCTCTGGGAAGAGCTTTGACGTCTCCACTGGGAGTGAACACATACACTTCATCGGGATACAGATCCAGTTTCATCGCATCGAAGAGCGTCTTGGGATCCCGCCACTCCTTGTTCCATTCCAGGAGTTCCCTCAACCAGGAAAACCGCCGGCTCTCCTCCGGAGACATCTTTCCCGCCGGGCCCTTTTCCTTGTAAAGCCAGTGGGCGGCAATGCCTTCGTCGGCAATGGTGTTCATCTCCTCCGTCCGGATCTGCACCTCCATTCGCTCGCCGTGAGGGCCGATGACCGTCGTGTGCAGCGACTGGTACATGTTGGACTTGGGCTTGACGATGTAGTCCTTAAAACGACCGGGAACCGGCTCCCAGAGATCGTGCACCATTCCCAGGGATTCATAGCACGCCTTCACCGAGTCCACGATGATTCGAAAGGCGATCACATCATGTACCTTCTGCAGGTCCAGGTTTTGGCGTATCATTTTTTGGTAAATGCTGTAGAGGTGTTTGGCGCGACCGCTCACCCGCCCATTCACTCCATACTCCCGCATTTCGGCGGTAAGGATGCCCATGACCTCATCCACATAGCGCCGTCGGTACTCCTCGGTCTTGGCCAATCCCACAACGATTTCTTCATAGGCATCCGGCTCCAGGCATCGGAAAGCCTCGTCCTCCAGTTCTCTTTTCAGCCAGTCGATTCCGAGGCGGGCCGACAACGGTGCATAGATATTCAGAATCTCCTGTGCGAGCAGTCTCTGTGCTTCCGATTCCCAGCACCGGAGGTTCCTGACTTCGTGCAACCGGTCCGCCAATTTCACAAGAACGACGCGAATGTCCTGAGAAATGGCCAGGATCATCTTGCGGACGTATTCCGCCTGCCGATCCTTCCGGTTGCTGAAATCCAGCTGGCTGAGCTTGGTGACCCCCTGAACCAGCCCGGCAACACTGCCTCCGAATTCCTCCGCCAGCTTCTCGTAGCTGGTAAGCTCATAGATCAGGACATTATGGATCAGTCCTGCAGCAATACTCTCCTCATCCAGTTGCATTTGAGTGAGTATCCCTGCTACCGCCAGGGGATGTTCCAGATAGAAGGCTTCCCGTGTTCGGGTCTTGCCCCCGTGTGTTCTGGCGGCAAATACATATGCCTTCTCCACGAGGGCGATATTTGCCTTCGGGTGGTAGGTCAGCAACTGGTCGACGATTTCAAAAAATCTCAAAACCTTCATCCGGTTCATTACAGGATTGACTCCCCCGTCAACCTTTCCACCTCGACGATCAGCCTCCTGAGCAAATCCACTTCAGGGACGGTCTCGACTCTTTCTCCTTTCTTGAAGAGGATTCCCTTTCCTCGCCCGCCGGCGATGCCTACATCCGCCTCCCGAGCCTCTCCGGGGCCGTTCACGACACACCCCATGACGGCGACTTTCAGGGGAGTGCTGACCTTTCGCAGCATACGCTCCACTTTTTCCACCAGAGGAATGAGATCCATCTCGGTGCGCCCGCATGTAGGGCAACTGATGAGTTCCACTCCCCGATTTCTCACTTTCAGCGCCCGCAGGATGCTGTAGGCTACGGGTATTTCGTCTACCGGGTCCCTCGTGAGGGATACCCGCAACGTGTCACCAATGCCTTCATAGAGGAGCATTCCAATGCCGAGGGCCGACTTGACGGCCCCGTCCACCAGCGTTCCCGCCTCGGTCACACCCAGGTGCAGGGGATAGTCCGTCCGGGAAGCAAGCAGTCGGTAGGCTTCAAGTGTGGCGAGGACATCCGAGGACTTGAGCGACACTTTGATGAGCCCGAAATCATTGTCCTCCAGAATGCGGATATGCTTCAGAGCGCTCTCGACCATGGCCTCCGGCGTAGGGTGGCCGTAGGTGGCAAGAATCTCCTTTTCGACGGAACCGCTGTTGACCCCGATTCTGATGGGCACTTGCCGTTCCCTGGCCACGGCGACGACCTTCCGCACCCTGTCCGGGCCGCCGATGTTTCCCGGATTGAGGCGGAGACCGTCAACCCCGGCGCTCAGTGCCCCGAGGGCCAGCCGATGATCGAAATGGATGTCTGCAATAAGGGGGATACCGATGGACTTCTTGATCCGTGGAAGCTGATCGACGGCTCCCTGATCCGGAACCGCCACCCGGACGATTTCACAGCCCGCTTCCTCCAACCGCCTGATCTGCGAAACCGTCGCTTCCCAGTCCCGCGTATCCGTATTCGTCATGGACTGGACCACGACGGGCGCCCCACCCCCGATGGGCACTCCGCCAATTCGAATCTGTCTGGTAATCCGTCTTTTTCTCATTGGAACAGACCTTTCCCTCTTCTATTGAATGCAGGCTTGATTGTAAAGAGCCCACTCCGCTTTGCCAAGGGATATTCTTGTGGTGGTCGGCCCCGGCATCGGCCGCATCAACCGCTTAGGGCAGCTCCTTCAAATGCAGATAGTGTCGAGGAGATGTTCCTTTTCCAGAATTCCTTCGGGGATTGGGATTTCCTTACTGAGAAGGGTAAGAACGCTGCTCACGGCGTTTCCACAAACATCGGGGGTCAGGCTTCAACCCTTTCGCCGTTACGGCCTTTTCACAATGAAATCGCTTTTTCTTTCGAATAGTGTCATTATTGATTCAAACCAAGCCAATCCGACAGTCGACACTGCAGCGGCGAAAAGCAGCCGTTACCGGATCGAAGACAAGAACGGAGGCAACAAGATGAAGAAATTACTTTCGGTGTTCATTCTTTCAGCGTTGGCAATTGCCGTTCCCAATTCAACAATGGCGGGAGTGGATATCAGCATCGGATTTTCTCTGCCGCCCCCCATCGTATTCGCGGCACCCCCCGAGGTTATAGTGGTGCCCGATACGACCGATGTGTATGTAGTACCTGATATAGATGCTGAGCTGTTCTTCTGGAATGGCTGGTGGTGGCGCCTTTGGGAAGGTCGCTGGTATCACTCCCGTTACTATGACCGGGGTTGGGTTTACTATGACTGGGTTCCAAGCTTCTATTTCAATGTGGACCCCGGTTGGAGGAGGTACTACAGAGACCGCAGTTGGCGCGGGTACCGATGGGACTATGAGCGGATTCCATATTGGCGGCTTCGACGGAACTGGGATACCTGGCACAGGAACCGATACTGGGAAAGGCAGAGAAGCTGGGGTATTCAGAACTATCAACACCGTCATCCCCACGAAAGGGAGGAACTGAGAAATCAATGGAGAGATGAATACCATCGGAGACCTGAGGTTCAGCGACATCAGCGGGAGATAGAGGAGCGTCGGAGACTGCAGCCGCAAAGACAACCCAGAGTTGACAAGACCCGCACACAGCAGCAGCTTCATCAACAAAGACAACAACGCCAGAGGCTGCCCCGGGTTGAGCAACCCGAGCGGCAGCAACCGGAACGAAAGCACCAGCAGATCTATCAGCAAAGGCAGAGGCAAGACAGGCTGCGCCGGGTGGAGAAACCGGAGCGACAGCAGTCACAGCGAAGACGGCAGGAGATTCGTAAGCAAGAAAGGCAAACACAACCAGGACAATCCTGGGGTCAGCAACCCGACAGACAGCAGCAACCCGGCTTTCAATTGCCTCTCCAGTAGTCTTGGGTAAAGTCTGACGGCGGGATGTTTTTTTGAAACAGTGAAAAAAGGGGAAAGGAAGGATCTCTGAGGGGTGTCGCCTTGCGTGCCGTTGGCACGGGATTTACAGTGGAATTTCGCAACGGCAGCCT
>JAAYUJ010000461.1 GCA_012517775.1 Deltaproteobacteria bacterium | reverse complement strand
GACTCGAAGACTGGCCCGTAATGCGGACCGGGATAACAAATGCCGTCTGCACTCCGGATGGCACTCCTGGATTCGGGGGAGTAATCTTCCCAGTTGGGTCGAATTCCGAGGCACTCAGTTGAAGAACATCTCCGAAGCCGTCTACCGAGTGAAATGAGCATGCTTTGCTCTTCCACCATGCGATCTCCCTTCCCTGAGAACAAGGAGGGCCCATGAGATGCAATCCCTGCAAGACCATGCGCAGCTGTGTCACAGGCCCTGCTCACGGTTTGACATTTACTGCGGGCATTGGTGAAGCAATAACATCCAGGGGCCCGATCATCTCCTGGGCAGGGTCTGCAGCATCCTGGCGATCTCGGCGTCGATCACATGAAATGCCTCGGGAGGCGGAACATGAGCCAGGTCGATGGTCGAACTGGCAAATGAGCTTCCCCCCTCCCTGAAGCTCTGGATGTTTATGTCAATTCTCACAACTGTTGTCGCTGCAGGGGCCGCCAGCCCCAACAATCCCCCGCTGGCCGCACCAATGGCAGCTCCCGGCCCGGGATCGCCCAGAGCCCCGCCAATAATCGCCCCAGCAGCGGCACCGGCAAGAGCACCTCCCACCGCTTGGCCTGCTCTCACGTCGGGGTTGTCTCGCAGACCCGCGGCAAGAGTGATGTCAATGGAAAAATCCGCATCCCGCTGTCGTCTCACTCTGTCATAGCCTTTTTCGTACAGCAACTGCTCCGCTCTGGGCAATCTTCGAAAACCAATGCCAGTGCGGTCATAGATCTGCATGACAAAATTCTGATCGTCGTAGCCCACCCTCAAATCCTGATAGGTCTCAGCAGGTGGAGGGGGAGGTGCTGAAGGGGGCGGAGGAGCTGAGTAGTAAGGGTCCGGTCCCGGTGGGTAGGCGCATGCTGCCATTGCCATGAGTAACACCAGTGCCGCCATGACTTGTCGGAGCTTGTACAAATCTTTCATTGCAGTTCCCTCGGCGAAAGTTGACAAAACAGAAATTTCCCATACGCAAAAATATTAACATGCCGATACCATGACGACAAAGCCGAAACCTGAATCCACCGGAAACACGCAACAAGGGAATCGTGCTGATGGTTGTTCCAAATGAAAAGACCCGGGTGGGGCAACCCGGGTCTTTTTGGGAAGATGTTACAGAGAACCATGTGGCTCACCTGTACTATCGACACCGGCCGCTTTTCACTTGAATGAAAAACAATCGGCTCCCTGCTTCAGCGGAATCATACTGCCTTGACTTCGATCTTTCTCGGTTTGGCAGACTCCGCTTTGGGAAGAGTCAGCCTGAGTACCCCGTCCTTTATGCTGGCGTCGATTTTCTCCCTGTCGATCAAATTGGATATGCTGAACTGCCTGTAATAATCTCCCGACACATATTCACGGAGAAGCGTTCTTCCGCCGGTCTCTTCCACACCGGTGGCTCCCCTGATCGTCAACGTGTCTTTGTCCAGGTCAATGGTCAGATTCTCGATGGAAACGCCCGGCATGTCAGCGACGAGTGTCAGCGTTCCGTTGGATTCATATATGTCCACAGGGGGAACGAAAAGCGGTACCCGGCGAATGTTTTCCACATTCGATTCGACTTCCTGCTTTTCTACTACCTGCATCTCCTTGTTTTCCATGACTCAATCCTCCTGACTTTCATCCATTCCCAGTTCTCTTCGGTTCCTGCTGTGTTGCAGGGTGTGACATATACCCGCGCTCGATACGGGGAGCCAACTGCCGGGAGACTCCAGGCTCATGTGAGCCGAATTTTCAGAGTCCGCGATGTCACAGGCACCTCCTCGTTCCCGGTAAGCGGGCACTCCCGAAGCACTCTAGGCGGCCTTTACATCTATCCTCTTCGCCTTGGCGTGTTCAGCCCTGGGAAGATTCAGCTTGAGCACTCCATTCCTGTACTCCGCATTCACACCTTCGGAGTTGACTTCATAGGGGAGGGTGATCGCCTTGTGAAATCTCCCTGCAAGCCGTTCACGCCGATGGTAATTCACATTCTCTACCGAGTCCGGCTTTCTCTCTCCACGCAGTATGAGGGTATTCCCCTCCACCGAGATTTCGATATCTTCCGGTTTCATCCCCGGCAGTTCGGCATGTACGGACAGGTTTTCACCGTCGTCTTCAATGTTCAGGGGTGGGAAAACACCCGAGCCGAGCAGCATTTGCCCAGGGCCTGAAAGACTTTCGAACATCCGATCCATTTCCCTTTTCATTCGGGAAATTTCCTGAAAAGGGTCATTGAACAATCTGGGAAATCGTGGGAAATTTATAATGGCCATAACATCCTCCTTTTGTCTGTTGTTGAATTTGCCATGTAACCCGTCTTACGATTTGAAAATAGGAGTTGCCATCATGTACGTCAATACACCATTAAAAAGTTTTTCGTGTAAATAGCTCTTCCAGGAAAACGACTTTTGGGATAAGGTTGAAATGATGCAGGCGGGCGAGCTTTCAGGGCGGTACCACGGTCAAGGAGTCTCCATTGAAATCCGTTTCCCAATCAGATTCCAAGTCTCCCATTGAGTGCCTCGACAGCCTTCAACTGGACAAGCTCATGGAGTCCTTTGAAGTTTGGTATCATCGCGCCCCTACCCCGTTTCTCAAGAGAGTACGCGGCAGGTACTGGCTGTCCTTCCTGATGCTCCGGTTCACGGGGGCAAGGGTTGGAGAGATCCTGCGAGTTGATGATTCTTTGGATATTGATTTTGAGAACCATGAGATCCGGATTTGCGATCGCTTGAATGTCTCACCCAGGCGTTTCACAAGGACCGTTCCTGTTCCGTCCCGGCTGATCGCGCAAATCAGGGCATACCTGACGGAATTTCCCATGATGAGGGGCAAGGTTTTTGCGTTGGACCAGGGAAATTTCAGGAGAGAGTTCTACCGAAGAGCGGAGGACGCCCAAATCCCCAGAGATTTGTCCCACCCCCACATACTGAGGCACACCCGTGCTCGGGAGATGGTTCTGGCAGGAGTCCCCATCAAGACGATTCAAGGACTCCTGGGTCATGCTGCCGCCCTGAGCACTGTTATCTATCTGCAGGTGTCCGAGACGGCTCCTGGAAAAATACTGAAAGAAAAAGGCCTGCTTTGAATCAGGCGTTGGCGTATGCGTTTTTTGCCCCGGAGGGATGCATCAATTCCCGGAAGACGTCGGCAATTCGCAACGAACCTCCTTGGTTGATCCGGCACCAGCAAGGGGACGGAAGCACTTCTTGGTCCCTCCGCAAATGGGACACCTCCATGTATCGGGCAGATCCTCGAACTTCACGCCTTTTGGTATCTTTCCCTTCCTGTCCCCTTTGTCCGGGTCGTAGATGTAACCGCAATTCGTAGTCTGACACTGCCACATATCCTCAATTCTGGACATATCAGTCACTCCCTTTCTGTGCATATTTGCCTCTAAAAAGACCTGGCTCGACCTCGTGAATTCTGGAGACCGGTTTATTCCATTCGAGACAAGGTGACGGGCATTCCTCTTAAGGTGCCGCGCATATATGCCGTGGAATCCAAACAGCCACGAATAGACAAACGGCAATATCTCGAAACATCCCCTTTAGGCAAGTGCTGTGCCATTTTCTTGCCTGCGAGGGAATCTCAATGATCTTCACGCGTATTCCAGGTGATGAGGGATTTGATTTCGCGTGCAGCGTCGATACTTGAACGCGAAATATTTTGTCTCCTGAAACAGGTGGGAGAGATCTCCTGCAATTGACAAGAAATTGAGTCACGCCTCATTACCGAATCAAAGGGGGTGTCTCAGCCCGAATATTGAGACACTATCGCATCATGAGACATTGGGTAATCCGTAAGTAAGAAAGCCTTTAGCACGAGTGTGCAAAAACAGGGCGGCCAGAAAAGCTGGTCTGCATCCTGAATACGCACCACTTCCGTCTGGAGGAACTGCCGGAGGATTGTGATTTTCAACAGGCAGGTCGGGATTCCAATCCAGACTTGCCTTTGTGCCGATGTGCCGCGCATGGAAACCGACCACAAAGCCGTCTTTATCTGGCCTCATCGTTAAGCTACCGAGAATCATGGTAATCCAGCGAACTGTCTGCTGAAATAACGTAAAAAAACCCCGAAAGAATCGGTTATGGGTCATGCGATCGTCACTTACCCTTATAGTGTTCAGGATAGAGACGCCTTGCGCATTCCGGGCAAATCCCGTGACTGAATTCCGCCTCCGAGTGCTCGCCTATGTATGCTTCGATCTGCCGCCAGTATCCGTTGTCGTCTCGAATTCTCTTGCAGGCGGCACAGATGGGCAGAAGCCCGCTCAGGGTTTTGACCTGGGCCAGGGCATTCCGGAGCTCTTCGATAAGCGCTTCCATTTCCTGTT
>JAAYUJ010000460.1 GCA_012517775.1 Deltaproteobacteria bacterium | reverse complement strand
TCCACGCTGGACTCGCTGGTCATGAGCATGTCCATCTGCCGTGTGAACATGAGGAGCCTGCCCAGAAGGTCGAGCTTCTCCTCGATCACCGGGCATTCGTATTTCTGAAAGCGTGCGTCCACCCGGTCTCCCATTACATCGACAGTAAAATCCAGTGCCTTCAGAATGAGTGCGATAGCCCTGGCCCGTCGATTTCTCCGAACGTCGTCCGCAGCGCCTCCCTTAAAGGAGAAGGTGATGTAGTTCTTATTGAGGGTAAGGCCGCAATAGGCGTCCAGGACACTGTAGTGGTAGCCCACCCTTGAACTGAAATTCAGGTACTTGTCGGACACGATGGCATAGCTTCTGTCTCCGAAGCGTTCGGCGGCATGCTGGTTGGAGAGCATCTGCTGGCTCATGACAGAGAAGAACCCTCCCAGATCGACGGAGCGAGGTCTGAGGTAGCGCACTCCTTCGTGGGTCATTCCCCTGAGGAGTGCTTTCAAGGGCGTGGAGGTGACTTGACCGATCTTGACCCTTCTCGGGACCTTGATGTCGGCTGCGAGACCACCTCCCAAATCGATGAGGCAGAGATCAACGGGCAGTTGGGCATCCAGGCTGACAGCGCAGGAAGCGCCCTCTGAGACGATGTCGCTGATCTGAAACATGGCGTCGTAGCAGTATTCATGGACGAGACGCATGATGTCGTGAAGGGATTGGCAGTTCTCGGGAATGAAATTGGAGGCACGGGGGTTCACGAGGCGCAATGGAATAATGAAGGCAGCGATCCGCTGCAGGGTTTCGTGAACGGGTGTTCCCTCCATGTGCGTTTCCCTCGTTTGACCCAGTCCCAGGAGCTTGTCGACTCTTCCTTCGAAGACTCTTCCTCCGTAAGCATCGACCGTGATTTCCATCCCGTTTTGAATGGTCTCCATCGCCCCCTTCAAACCCAGGACCGTGGGAATATGAAATTCCCTCGCAACCGACGCCATGTGACCCGTTACGGCTCCGGTATCGGTGATGATTGCCCGTGCCCTCTGCATCACCACCACGTACTTCGGTGAGGAGTGTTTGGCTACGAGTATTGCTCCATCGGGAAACGCATTGAGATCTTCGTCCGTTTGCACCTGGTATGCGGGTCCATACCCCACTCCTCTCGACGCGACAGCACCGCCTTCGAGGAGCAGGCGGGAATTCTGTAAATCGGATGGTTGGAGAGCGCAAAAGATATCGGTGCCCCCTTCCAGCCGAAGAGGCCGGGTCTGGAGAACAAGAAGGCGTCCTGAAGGGTCCAGCGCCCACTCCATGTCCTGTGGACCCCCGTAGTGTTCTTCCAGCCGGATGGCGTAATCGGCAAGTTGCCGAATCTGTTCGTCGTTGAGACAGGGGATATGCTGCTTCTCTTCGGGAACGGCGATTTCCATGAGTCCCCCGTCGGGATCGCGAACAAGCTGAACGGGTTTGTGGGAGATCTCCGTCTTCAGGATGCTCCGGTCGGGGTTCTTGGCAACGGTGTAGGTGTCGGGGGTGATGACGCCGTCCACGGCATAGGGGCCGAGTCCCCATACCGCAGAGATGATGACCTGGTTTCGGCTTGAATGGATCGGGTCCCTGGAATAGGCGACTCCGCTGGCGATGGATTCCACCATTTCCAGGCAGGCGACACTCATGGCGGCATGCTCGTCGGGAATGCCCATGGTCAGTCGATACGCCATGGCCCGAGGAGTGAACAGGCTTGCGATGATGTAGCGATAGGTCTGGTTGAGTCTATCCCGGGGGACGTTGAGGACGGAGAGGTACTGTCCTGCAAAGGAGAGGTCGCTGTCTTCACCGATGGCGCTGCTGCGCAGGGAAACATGGAGTGAGGCATCGGCGGGCGCCCGGCTCAAAAAGCTTCGATTCATATCATCGAAGGCGGAGGAGATGGCATCCCTCAGCTCCACGGGCATCGGAGCGGAGATGATCAATCTTTGGATTTCCTCGCTCACGAGGTTGAGGACTTCCGGATCGTCCGTATCGATTTCCATCTTTTTCTTATGTATTTCATCTATCAGGTTGTTGGCGGAGAGAAAGAGATGGAACGCTTTTGTGGTGATTGCAAAACCGTCGGGTATGGGAAGGTGGACGCGATTCAACACTTCTCCAAGGTTGGCGTTCTTTCCCCCGACCCAGTCCACCATCTCTTTGGTAATGGAAGAATAGGGAAGGACGAGATCGTCAAAGGGAGCCTCCTTTCTCGCTTCGAGCTCCTCCTTGATTTTCACGTTGAGTTGCTGCAGGACATCGTGCAGCGGGATATA
>JAAYUJ010000459.1 GCA_012517775.1 Deltaproteobacteria bacterium | reverse complement strand
GTAGTGATTTCTGGTCGGGTCACAAGGCCGTCATCGACCCGGCGCGATGCACACAATGTGGCGAATGCGTTGAGCTCTGCCGCTATGGAGCCATTTCAGCGGAGTTTGTCGTGGATGAGCTGTCCTGTGAAGGCTGCGGCGTCTGTGTGCATTTCTGTCCCGCCAAGGCAATAGATTTCCCTGAAAACAACTGCGGGGAATGGTTCATTTCGGAAACCCGATATGGTCCCTTGGTCCATGCAAGGCTCGGCATCGCTGAAGAAAACTCCGGGAAGCTGGTGAGCCTTGTTCGGAAGGAGGCGCGTTCACTGGCTGAATCCCGTGGGCTGGGTTTGATTCTGACCGACGGGCCTCCTGGAATCGGGTGCCCCGTGATTGCTTCCGTCGGCGGGGCTTCAGCTGTTCTGGCAGTGACGGAGCCCACTGTTTCCGGGAAGCATGATCTCAAAAGGGTTGCCGACCTGGCCCGACATTTCCAGGTCCCCGTTCTGGTGTGCGTGAACAAGGCGGATCTTCACTGGGAAACGGCAAAGGAAATGGAAAGGTTCTGCAGGGAGGAAGGACATCGCTTCATGGGCCACCTTCCTTTCGATCCCGCATTCACCCGCGCACAGGTTCTCGGAAAAACCATTGTGGAATATGAGGACTGCCCGGGAAAAGAAGCTGTCCTGGCGCTCTGGAAAGAAATCTACGGGGTTCTGTCCAATTCACCCTGAAAAAAATCATCCGCCTCGGACTTTCGCCTGGAATCGTCTGATGCTGATCCGGGGCCGGGTGAAAATCTCCATGACTGCTGGAAGGATTCCGTTCCCGACAACGGATGGCGGTACTGTAAGATCTGTTTTTCCTTATTTCATCGATGAGCGGTCAATCGTTTCAGCGCGAAGCGGGTCGGCGCCTTCCCTCCATAGGCCAGCTCCGTGTGAATAGAAAACAGGTGCCGGCCCCTTCGCCCTTCATTCTAGGCCGTCGACTTTGACCGCTGTTCCTGGACGGCCTCCGGAGAGACACTGAGGGGAACTCCCTCGTATGGCGTCCTTCTCTTGTACTTCAGGGACTTGGGGTCTCTCATTGCCTTCAGTACCTCGATGCTGTCTTTCATGCCTTTGTAAAGCCTTGCCATGTCAATGGCCATGCCGGTCAAATGGGCCATGGCCTGCACGAAATTCACATCGTCCAGTGTGAATTCCCATGGCTCGGAGGTATAGACGCGCAGGGCGCCAATGATGTTGCCTCCGGTTACAATGGGCACCGAGAGAATGGAGCTGATGCCTTCCTTCTTTGCTGCTTCTGGATATTGGATTCTCGGATCATCGGTGACATCGAAGATGGCTGTGGGTCCGGCCTCCAGAGAATGTGCAATTGACTGCAGTGCGCTCAGGGGGCCCTTTTCGAGGTATTCCTGACTCAGACCGAAGGAGGCGGCTACTTCCAGATTGTTGTTGCTCCGGTTGATGAGCAGGACCGCACACCCTTTCACATCAAGGGCCGTCTTGATGCTCTCAACGGTCATGAGAACAACTTCTTCCGGGTCTCTGGAATGGGTGATGGCTTTGGTTACTTTCAGCAGAGTCTCATAGTTCAGAAGCTGCTTTTTCATGGTTGCTCCTCCTTTCT
>JAAYUJ010000458.1 GCA_012517775.1 Deltaproteobacteria bacterium | reverse complement strand
GGATGCGATGTGGTAGTCTTTGAGCGGGAAGCGGAGCCGGGAGGATTGCTGCGATACGGAATCGGGCCGTATCGGTTGCCTAGGGAAATCCTGGCCCGGGAGATCCAATACATCAAGAAGCTCGGTGTTGAGTTCAGGACATCCACTCCTGTTGATCTCTCAAGGGATTTCGAGAATCTCAAAAGAGAGTTTTCCGCCGTCGTCATGACGATTGGGAGCTGGAATGACCGCATGCTGGGAGTTCCAGGGGAAGATCTCGATGGTGTCGAAGGGTGTATCCATTTTTTGTGCAGACTCTACCGGGGAGAGATCACTGAACTCAGGGAGAGGGTTGCGGTGATCGGGGACGGGAACGCTGCGTATGACACAGCGCGATCCCTCGTTCGCCTGGGGGCGCAGACGACCATCGTCTCCTGGTTTCCCGAGAATCTCATACCGGCTGACATGGAAGAACAGACCGCAGCCCGGGATGAGGGAATCGCTCTTATCGATTCGACTCAGGTAATAGGATTTGTGGGAGAGAACGGAAGAGTCACGGGTATCCGGTGTGCCGGGACGGAGCCGGGAGTGCCTGACGCAAAGGGGATACCGTGGCCGGTAATCATCAGTGGACAGGAACCTTTCGAGCTCCAGTTTGACAGAGTCATTGTAGCCATCGGCCAGATGGGACATTGTGGAGGGATCGAGAAAATCCACGGAGTCGGGGCGACTCCGCACGGTTTTATCCGGGTGGATAACGGATGTCGCACAACTCTCCAGGGAGTGTATGCGGCGGGGGATGCTGCTAACGGCCCCTCCTCGGTAGTGTGGGCAATGGCCTCCGGGCGGGAGGCGGCCCGCAGGGTTTATGAGGATTTGAGCGGCCGTGCTTTTCCCCGCATGTCGCTCAGAAGACCTTCCGACAGGGATTTTCCGCCGATCACCCCGGATGTACCCTCCGTGGCCCGTGTGCATATGCCCGAAAGACAGCCTGCTGCAAGAAGGAGCGTTTTTGAAGAGGTGGCTCTGGGGTTTGATGAATCTCAGGCATTATCCGAAGCGGCCCGTTGTCTCCAGTGCGGAGTCTGCTCTGAATGCCTCGAATGCCTCAATGTGTGCGGTCCGGAAGGGGCGATTCACCATGATGATTCAGCCAGTGAAACGACGGAGCATGCGGGAGTCATCATCATTGCAGACCCCACTTTGGCCCCGCCCATCAAGGGGGAAGATGTCATCAGGGCGTACAGTACCAAGGCCCGGGACACAGATGTTCATGCCATGATGCTGCGCGGTTTTGCCGCCGCGGCTGAGGCCATGATTTTTCTCGGGGGGAGTTCCCAGCGCATGAGAGGGCACGGGCTCTCCTTCTCTCCTCCCGACCCGGAGCTTTCTCCCGACCTGCGCGTGGGAGTCTTTGTCTGTCGCTGCAACGACACATTCGGGTGGCCGGAGGGCTGGGATGAATATGTCAGCGGCTTATGCCGCCTTCCCCATGTGTACTGCGGGGAGACGCTGGCTTCCGCCTGCCGCGCTGAAGGGGCAAGCCACATACTGAGAACGATTCGGGAAATGGGGCTTACCCGTGTTGTGCTCGCTTCGTGTGTCTGCTGCCCTCTCGATTTTATCTGCAGTTCCTGCACCGATCAGCGCACCCGTCTCAAGGACGCCCTTTTTAAAGGGACGGGAGTCAGCCGTGCCATGGTGGAAACGTGCAACCTGCGGGGTGAAGTCCTGCGTCTGATCCCCCGTGATCCGAGACTTGCTTTCAGACAGTTCTCGGGACTCGTTGAGCGATCCATAGGACGAGCGAAGAAGCTCAAATCCATGCCTTCTCCTGCAAGGCCATATAATTTCACGACGGCGGTCATCGGTAGCTCGGAAGCTTCTGTGAAGAGTGCTCTGACCCTTGCACAGATGGGGCTGGAAGTCTTTCTCCTGGGCCTCCTTGATGAGCCCCTGCTCGATCCGTTACCCCATGCAAACATTCACAGTTTCCTCGGGTCCGTGGTCAGGAGCGTCAGGGGAACCGTGGGCAATTTTCAAGTGGCTGTGGAATTGAACGGCGTGGAACAGATCATTCAGGTGGGAGCCGTTATCCTTGGGGAACGCGCGCGGAAACGAATTCCCTACATTCCCCTGGAGGATTTGCCCCCTCACAGGGTGGATGCGACGATGCAGAGGAGGGGATTGGTGGGAATCCCGTTTCATGCGGCGGGTTCCACCTCCGTTCCGGGGATTTTTGTTGCCGGCCCTGCTGGGATATCCGTCTCTGAAAGGGTGAAGGGAGCCGCCGCTGCTATCTCGGCTGCTTCCGTGATGCCGAGAGGTCCGAGGAAGAACAAGGGGTATACAGTGGTTGTGGATGAAAGCCTCTGTCGGGGGTGCGGACGGTGCATGCAGGTTTGTCCCTATCAGGCCGTGAGCTTTCGGAAGAATCACATCGGCGGGTGGTCTGCGGTGGTGGACGAAGCCCTCTGTAAAGGGTGCGGCAACTGCATCACGCACTGTCCCTCCAGTGCCGTGGACAGTCCCTATCGGAACCGTCAGGTCCTGGAACAGATGATTAAAGAGATCTTGCTGTAAAGGGGACCAATTGTCATGTCAGATCTGAAAATAGTGATGTTTCTCTGCAACTGGTCTCCCCATGCCGCATTTCAGGCGCTCCAGAACAATGGCTCTCCGATACCGCCGGAGGTGCGAATGGTTCGGGTCCCCTGCTCGGGAAGAGTCACCAAGGCTCTCCTTTTCAAGGCTTTCGAAATGGGGGCCGACGGAGTGGCCCTGGTGGGATGCGAATCCGGCGCCTGCCGCTATGGAAACGGGACTCCCATTGCCTCCCGAAATGTCGAGGATACCCGGGGCATCATCGATCTTCTGGGACTCGGTCGGGAACGGCTCAGATTCGCCACCTTTCTTCCTGAAGAATCCGAATCACTCCTTCAGTTCCTCACGGCATTTGCCAAAGACCTCAAGATAATGGGCTCAAGTCCTGTGGTTCCTCTCCTCCCATCCGCTGGAAAAGGGGAAGAAACTCCATCCCTCCAGTCTGAGGCCATCGGACATGGTGCACTCTCTTCCGAACGGAGAAACGTGACGGCGGAGATTGTAGCCGCCCATGACATGTATGCATGCCAGGACTGCGGGAAGTGCTCTTCGGCCTGTCCCTTGACCCTTTCAGGAAAAGAGTTTTCTCCAAGAGCTCTCGCCAATGCCGTCATCGGGGGAAACATGGATTCCCCCGTGGTGACAAGGGACGTCTGGTCCTGCCTCACTTGCGGACTCTGCTACGACCGCTGTCCTTCGGCGGTGCAGTTTCACGAGTTTGTTCGCCGGATGCGGGAAGTCCTTCGAGATCAGGAAAAGACAGGCCATGAAGCCCATGACGGATTTTTTCAATCCCTCATGCGAACCATGACTTCACCCGCCCTTGCCGTTGACAAATGGAAATGGCTTCCCGAAGGGATACGCACCGATTCCAGCAGCAAAATCCTGTTCTTCGGGGGATGTGCTCCCTATTTCGATACCTTCTTCGGTCATCACCTGGGAGTGAAGACCCGTGATATCCTCGTTGACAGTCTGCGTCTCCTCAACTTCTTTGACGTTTTTCCAGCGCTCCTTTCCGGAGAGAGGTGCTGTGGACACGACCTGCTGTGGACCGGGGACCGCGAAGGGTTTCTCAGGCTGGCACGACTGAACGCGGACGCATTCGGAGACGCCGGCGTGGAGGAAATCATCACGGCATGTCCCGAGTGCTACCGGACGTTAAGCCACGATTACCCGATGCAAGGGGTCGAGATGCCCGTGAAGGTGACCCATCTCTACGATTTTCTGGAGCAGCAGATTGACAAAGGTGCTGTCGGGTTCGAGGCCGTTGATCGCCGGATCACCTTTCAGGACCCTTGTCGCCTGAGCCGCCTGGAGAATCGGCCGGATCTTCCCCGAAAGCTTCTCGATCGCCTGCATCCGGATCAATTCAAGGAAATGCAGGACCACGGCAGCTCGGCCCTTTGCTGCGGAAACTGTGCATGGACAGGGTGCGACAGTTTCACCAAGGCCTTGCAGGTCAAACGCCTGCAGCAGGCGAGGGCTACAGGGAGCGATCTCCTGGTGACGGCCTGTCCCAAGTGCCAAATTCATCTGCGCTGTGCCATGGAAGATCCCTTCCTGGGCGACGCGATCCACATGGAGATGATGGATCTTGCAAGCCTCGTGGCTAAAACCATACGATGGGAATGATATGGATGAACCTCGTGCCTTCGTGCCCCTCTTATGCTTTGTGGTGTGAGAGACCGGCTGCAGTGAAAGACTGTTCCCTGTGCTCTTCGCTTAATCCTTTGAAGATGAGAAATCTGCAATGAGAATCAATGAGTCATCGAATACCGGCGCGCGTATAGGCGTGTACGTCTGCCACTGCGGACTGAATATCGCCCGGACGGTGGATTGTGGGAGAGTGGCCGAATTCGCCTCGAGGCTCCCGGAAGTGGCGCTGGCCAGAGACATTGCCTACGCCTGTTCCGAGCCCGGGCAACAGAGCATCAAGGAGGACATTCTCGAGCGCAACCTGGATCGTGTGGTTATTGCATCGTGTTCTCCCCGACTTCACGAGCCCACCTTCCGCCAGATGCTTCAGTCGGCTGGCCTCAATCCATACCTTCTGGAAATGGCCAAT
>JAAYUJ010000457.1 GCA_012517775.1 Deltaproteobacteria bacterium | reverse complement strand
TTCATATTCTTTCATCACTTCCGCAGCAACATCCTCCACAACCTTGCGCTGGTTTCTCAGTTCGTTCACGTGGCCTACCAGAGGAATCATGATTTCAGGGTGCACACCAATCCCCTCTCTGCTCACTTCACAGGCCGCTTCAATAATGGCCCGGGCCTGCATTGCGGTGATCTCCGGATAGACGATCCCCAGGCGACAGCCCCTGTGGCCCAGCATGGGATTTGCCTCATGGAGGCTGACCACTTTTGCGTACAACTGGTCAAACGATACGCCCATCTTCATTGCAAGCTTCTGAATGTCCTTTTCATCGTGAGGCAGGAACTCATGAAGGGGTGGGTCGAGGGTGCGAATGGTGACCGGCCTGTCCTTCATCACCCTGAAGATCCCCTTGAAATCCTCCTTCTGTATGGGAAGGAGCTTTTCCAGTGCCCGCTTCCGTCCCTCCACATCCTCCGAAAGAATCATTTCACGAACCGCGTCGATGCGATTGCCCTCGAAGAACATATGCTCCGTGCGGCACAATCCGATTCCTTCAGCTCCGAAAGCGATGGCTTCCTCAGCCTGATTGGGCTGATCGGCGTTAGTCCAGATCTCGAGACGACGGTATTCATCGGCCCAACCCAGCAACGCCACGTAGTCCTGGTAAATCTGGGACCTTTGCGGAGCCAGGCTCTTGTCGATGAGCACTCTCAGGATTTGAGACGGGCGAGTGGGAATCTGCCCCGCGAAGACCTCACCTGTTGTGCCGTCCAGCGAAACGTACTGCCCTTCCCGGATGACCCGGTCGCCGATGGTCATGCGGCGGGCGTGATAGTCGATCTCGAGCGCACCACATCCTACGACACACACCTTACCCATCTGCCGTGCAACGAGAGCGGCATGGGAAGTCATTCCACCCCGCGCAGTCAAGATGCCTCGGGATGCATGCATACCCCGGATGTCGTCGGGAGAGGTCTCCAGACGGACCAGAATGACCACTTCTCCCTTTCTCACCCATTCCTCCGCATCTGCGGCATTGAAAACCACCCGCCCCGTCGCAGCCCCCGGACCGGCATTCAAGCCCGTGGTCAGCAGGGCTCCGTCCTGGACGGCTTCCATCTTGGCCTTGGGATCGAAGGTGGGGCGAAGGAGCTGATTCAACTGGTCCGGATCGACACGCATCAGTGCCTCATCTTTGGTGATGATCCCCTCTCTGACCATATCCACGGCGATCTTGAACGAGGCAAAACCCGTGCGCTTCCCCGTGCGCGTCTGAAGCATCCAGAGCTTTCCGCGCTCGATGGTAAACTCAATATCCTGCATGTCCCGATAGTGGCGGTCGAGCCTTTTGCGCACGTCCTCCAATTCTTTGTAGATGTCCGGCATGGACTCTTCGAGGGAGACTGCGTTGCTGTCACCCTTTTGTGCCCTGTTGATAGGCTGAGGAGTGCGTATGCCCGCGACCACGTCCTCCCCCTGGGCGTTGATGAGATATTCCCCGAAGAATGCGTTTTCGCCGGTTGCAGGATTTCGCGTGAAGGCAACCCCCGTGCCGCAGTCGTCTCCGAGGTTCCCGAAGACCATAGCCTGAATGTTCACGGCGGTACCCATCTCGCCCGAAATGTTGTTGAGCTCCCGATAGGCGATGGCCCTGGGGTTGTTCCACGAGCCAAAGACTGCCGTGATGGCTCCCCAAAGCTGGTCGTGGGGATCCTGCCGGAATTCCAGTTTCTTGCGGCCCCTCAAAAGGGACTTATACCGCTCCACAAGCTCTTTCAGATCGTTGGCGGACAGCTGATTGTCGAACTCCACACCGCGTTTCTTCTTAAATTCCTCAAGGATGGCATCAAATGGATCATGCTCGTCCTTCGACTCAGGCTTCAACCCTAAAACCACATCACCGTACATGGAGATGAATCGCCGATAGCAGTCGTAGGCAAATCGCTCATCCCCGGTCAGTTCCACAAGACCAAGGACCGTCTGATCATTGAGACCCAGGTTGAGGACTGTATCCATCATGCCCGGCATGCTGACAGCCGCTCCGGATCTCACGGATACAAGCAGGGGATTGTCAGGGTCTCCGAAAGTGCGCCCAATCAATCCTTCCAACTTGTGCAAGGCTTCTTCAACCTGCCCTTTCAGCTCCGGGGGATAGTCTCCATTGCTTTCGTAATAATACTTGCAGACATCCGTCGTGATCGTAAACCCTGGAGGGACTGGAATACCAAGAGAGGCCATCTCCGCCAGATTCGCTCCTTTACCACCCAGAAGCTGCTTCATCTGTGCATTTCCATCAGCTCCGCCTCCGCCAAAGAAGTATACATACTTGGGCGCCATAGCTCTTTTCCCCCTTTGTCTTGTTGAGCCCTCAGCAGTCACCGGATTTCTGACCGGACGCGATCGTCAATCGGCAGTTTCCATCACTTAAACCATAAGTCTCACGCAGCTGCAAGAGACTAAATGCCTCAAGGATATTGTTGGAGCTCTTATGATGAATATTGCCGAATTACTGAGAGGACCGGACTGAAAGGTACGGCTCAGGCAAAGGAAGGAAGAAAGTCGGAGAGTTGCGCAAAAATCCTGCTGAGGAGGAAGGGAAGGGGGCAATCAACCGATGAATTCTCCACCGTCTATTCACCCCCACCCGGCCCTCTCTGACAATCGGGTGGATATCCCGGTATTTCCCGAATATTATCGGCTACTTCTTGTTTGAGGTCATGCTACATAACAGGCGAAACGCACACAAGGGCCGTTTCCCGACGGCTCACAACCTGTGCCATCGAATGCATCAGGGCACAATCCTCGAACACATGGGGAAATGAGGCTCCCTGACACCCTTTAAATCTCCAACCAGGAATCGGAATAAAGACTGTGACCCAGAATCACCCTGGCGGTCTTCACATAATTCTGCTCCTCCTTGGACAAAGAAGCCATGTCGATCGTCTCGCCGTCCTCGACCTTATGGACGAGGGTCTCAATTTCCGGCCTTTTGCCCCTTGCAATGTCATGCAGAGGCTTGTCAAATGTGTCCACGATAGCAGAATACATCCCATGCCGTTTCCAGATGATGAGCATGACCTGATTCAAAATGGGTCTCAAATGCTCCGGAGGACCATTGGATACGTTGGACAAGCCGATGGTGCTGAGACATCCCGGGGCGATGTCGGCAAACATCTTCATGAATTCAAGAACACTCATGATTTGATTCTGCTGCACATTGACAGGCGTCTGGATGGGGTCCACAAGGATACGCTCAGGGGCGATCCCGAATTCGCCCGTCGCCTTGAACACCAGTTCGGCACATAATGCCCCTCTCTCATTCTCGTCCCGCGGCATCCCTTCGGGACCCCACAGAAGTCCGATAAAGTCGGCATCATACTTTGCGGCAAGCGGCAGAAGAGCATCCATTCTTTCCGGGCGCACCATGATGGAATTGATGAGTGCCCGACCTTTCTTGTGGGCTTTGAGCCCTGCTTCAATGGCTTTAATGTTCGAAGTATCCAGGGCAAGGGGCAAATCGACTACTTCGTGGATGACAGGAACAAGCCAGGACATAAGCTCTTCGCCTGTCTTTCCGGCAGGTCCAATATTCAGGTCTATCCAGTCCATTCCAGCTTCGGCTTCTTGAATGGCCAATTCCTGCAGTGTCTTTGCGTCACGCTCTTTCAAAGCCTTTCCATACTTTCTGCTCATTATGTTCAGATTCTCACCGATGAGCTTCATAGACCCTCCTTCAGGCATGGGTAACATGCTTACCATCTACCAGATGAAAGCTATTCCTTTCCCCTTTCGACTCCGATTCTTTCATGCAATCGGGGGCGGCGCCCTGTTTTTGCTCCTCCTGCGAGGATAGAAGCCCATCCGCACCCGAAATTCGCCATCTCGAAGAGCACAACCCTTCCACTCTCTCTTCACGTGACGAGATTGAATGTCGAAGTGGAAGGGCAGGAAATGGGGGACATCCCCCTTGTGATTATCTCAAAATGCCTTGAATCCCCTCCATCAATCAAATACAGGCAATGAATCCATGAGATTTACCAGAATCACCACTCATCGAAAAGTCCAGGTAAAGAGAGCTGTGTGGGTCGGGTTTCCATACCCGACACCCTGGCGCAAAAGTCATCGGGATGGAATCCAGACCCATCTTTTCAGACAGTGAGAATCAGCCTTTCATGGCTTTCAGAAATCGAGGAATCTGGCTCGCTTCCCGCGGGCCGACGGTCACAGTCCACCCCGGAAGCTCTTCCTCGAGCTCTCCGCTGATTCCTGCCGCATAACCGGGAATAATGACCGTCTTGTGCTTCACTTTGTCCTTGATTCCGCATTTATTGAGGAAGGTACCAACCGTCTCACCGGAAAACTTCCCGGCAGCCCAGGCGGTCATCACGGAGAGGCCTTCCGTATCCTGAACACAGAGCCAGGAAGGTACCCGGCTCGACTCGATTTCGCCTGAAACAATGAAGTAAGTGAGAGAAAAATTGCAGGTAACCAGGACGGGTGAGTTCTCGTCCGGATTGTTGATGGGATAAATCCCCTGCTCCGCGGTCATGGGGCGTTGGGGATCCGTGTAAATGTTGAGTCTGTCAAGGAACAGAGGAAACAGGCTGTGAGCCTGAAAATCGCTGAGAACAATCAAGCCGCCGTATTTGGCGATAAATGTAGCCGCTACCAGGGATTCTTCCATCAGATCGCTGGCCATTTCATTGGCCATGATGAGCGTGGGAAAACCCAGAGGGCGGAAACGATCCTTCAATGCCGCCCGCCTCATCTGGATCTGTTCTTCGAACACCTTCTTGAGCTCCCGGCTTCCGGTGTCGATCACCAGATCCTTCAACCCCATACTTGTGAGCTTCTCCGTCAGGGCTATCACACTTTCAAGAGTTCCATCACCCTTCACTGCCAGGGGGCAGGCAACTTCCTTGGCAAGCTCCCCCATTGCATCCGCGTTTGTGGCAGTTGCCGCACAGAGCAAGGGTTTCTTATCCGCCAAACCCGCCGCTGCTTCTTTCAAGGCACCGACATCTTCAGATATGAGAATCAAGGCGGCGCCAGTCCCGTCGGATACCTTTTTTGCGAGAGCGGCAAATTTAGCGGCATCGCCCGAAGCATCCTTCACTGCAAACATCTCCGCCCGCAGCTTCATCCCCACCCGATCGTACTGGCACGCCTTGAAGCGCTCCATCTTCCCGTTGACGGAAGCTTCGTCCTCCTCTGTGGTAACAAGCGCAGCCAACCCGGGTGGATTGACAAATGTCTTCTCGTGGCGAAAGAGAACCGTTTCACCTCCCACCTTGACTGCATACTCCCCTGTGCCGATCGTCAAGGGGCGGATAGGCGGAGCCGACTCCGCCGCCAGTTTCTCCTTGGCCTCCTCAGAGACATAGGGACATTTGTCCAGTTCAGCTTTTCCCGCCGCCAGATTCATGGCAAAAGCCAGGCAAGTTGGAACTCCGCACTCCCCGCAGTTGGTTTTGGGAAGCAGTTTGAAAATCTGAATACCCGTCAAGCCCATCTGTTTCTCTCCTCATCGCAGGTCACAATCCAATCGGATCAACTCATAATACGATTCAAACTCCTCAAACCTCTCCTCACCAGAGAATCCAAAGTTCTCAAGGATTCCCCCCTCCATCACACAACAAGCATGTCTCTCAATACCGTCAAACAGGAACGGCCCGGAAAGACCAAACAACTTCCCGGCCACTCAATCACCAGTCTTGAAAACTGAACACCCGCTTCAACTTGCAAGGATGATCCATCATGAAACCTGCCCCACAATGCACTTTTATCGGGACAGGGAGCAGACAGGGAGTGGATGCTTAACGGCGGTTCAGAGCCCCCCTGGTTCACCCAGGGGGGATTTCATCCAGACATTACCCGAGGATTGACTCCATGGTGAGGGCCGGATGGCCGACCTTCTCCAGGAATGGGTAAATCTCGTCCTCAGTGACTCCCTGTTCTTCCGTAGCAATCATGTCTATCAGGTTCGGCACTCCCATTTCTTCACCGCGCTTTATGAGACGGTCACGGATTTCTTCCTTGAGCATCTTGGGCATCCAAACAAGCCGTTTCAGCCCACCATCTCCCAGGATGAACTTCCTCTGGGTGATGTTGTATTTGCTGTGCCCTACGAAGCCTGGGGTCACATTGCCGCCGCCGATGGTCCCCGCCAGAGTTGTGAACTTCATACCGCTCGGAGTCATGCCGGTGTAGTCCCGGTTCACCGTCATGATCCCGTTGCACATGGGAAGCACCGCCGCTATACACTCGCAGCAGCCGCAGGTCGTCATGGGATCGTATACGATGCTGTAGAAATTGTAGCTGGATATAGACTGGCGCGAAGCCTTAAAAACAAAATCGTTCACTCCCTTCCAGTTGCCAAGTTTGGGATCCAGGGTCTCCCCCTTCTGGACCGGCTGGTTGGGGCCGGTGGGATTGATTTCATTTGAAGCCTTGCAGTCCAGCCAGTTATAAGCCCCACAGAGCCCCGTGCGCTCAGGGCTGATGACGCACACATGGGTCGGAGCAAAAGACTGGCAAAGGGTGCAGGAGTAATATGTCTCCGTCGTTTCATCCGTCATGCCCTCGATGCGGGCATCACGGGTATTATAGGCCGCCTGTGCCTCCGGCAGAATCTCCTTCACCTTGGCCTCATCGGTATAGATCTTCACCTGGCACTTATCGAAAATGGCCCCGAAATCCTGATGGAACTTGGCATGGAGAATCATCCCGATGTGCTCGAGGGTAAAACCTTTCTCCACAGCCTGCTTGCTGATACGGTACCATGCAATATCCCGCTGCCCAATGTGCATAATTCCCTGAGCATAATTGACCAGGTGGTGAATTTGTCGCTCGAGAATCGGCTCATAGTCCTCCTGCATCTTCCTTCCGGCCACCTCGACAACAACAGCCAGGGGCAGACGGCTACCCACCTTGACATCCTTGATGTCCGGCCCAATGACTTCGACCCTGCCGTCTTCCACCGCATCCATGTCCGCAATCTTCACGAGCTCGCAGCACAGAGTCCGCCCGCCACCGCATTCCAGATAGACGTCGTCCTTGCGGACCCGCTCGCCCTCAAATGCGGGACCATAGGAGACCGGTACGGGAATCTCGGTTATGGCTACCTTCAGACCCCGAACTTCAATGGACTTGGCCGTCATCTGCTCATACGGAACATTGGCGACAACGTGTTCATAGGTGCAGACCCCTGTGGGGAGAATCTCCGGAATGTCTGTATCCGCCAGGGTCGGGAAACCCCAGTTGACGGCGCCGGCAGCATTGGCGGCCCACTCGGCATTGACCTCACCCAATGCGTTCACAAAAGCGAACACGCGATCCTTGTTGTAAAGAAGGATTTTCTCGTAGTCGCCCGGCTGGACGCCGCCGAAAGACATTGCCGCCCGATTGGCGAAACCAAGGGCAAAAACCGCGGCGGAAATATCCGGCCCAAAAGGAACCAATCTCGTGTTCCAACCGATCTGAACCCCCGCCTCGATGAGCTGCTCGCTGAAGGTCGTCCCTCCCTGGTTGGCACACATGAAGACATAAAGATTTTTCTTCTGGTAGTCTTCGGCGATCATCTTGGCAATTTCGGGGTTGGGGGCCGCTCCCACGATGGCCGCAAATCCCGGGGCACTGCCGTCCACAAACTCAATACCCCTCTTTCTCATGACCGTGTCGTCGGCGGCGCCAAGCCATATCTTGCCCCTGTCCAAATCGACTTCTTCACTGGGAAGATAGAAATCAGGGTCCTCCACATACCGAATCGCCTCGACCACCTCTTCCGCCAGAATGGCTGCCATACCGGCATCCAGCAGGTTTCCCAGGTAAGGCAGGTGAATGTTTCCCTTGGTTTTCACATGCTCCGGAAGAAGCTCCCTGCAGCGCTTCATGACGGATTCCGCATCCGCCAGCTTCTCCACCTTGATTCCCAGAATGGAATAGATGATCGGAAGGTAGTATGCGGTATTGGGGAATGCCAGGGGCTGATTGGGACCGTACTTGTCCATGGCCCGCTTGAATGTGCCTTCGGCCTTGGAGATGATATTGTACGCACCTTGAATTGCGGCAAAAGCAACTAACCTTGACATGACTCACTCCTCTTCATAAGGGCTATTTTCCCTTCACTCCCAAGAAAACAGCATCGGTTTCGGACCGACGTTCCATGACATGGAGCGGAGAGCCCGAATCATACCGATCAGGCTCTCCACGTTGCTTTTTACCCCTCGGCAACTCGGCGATCTTCCATGCTGAAGAGCTTTCGTTCCCGCTCTCCCATGATGCCAAGGGCCATGCGTTTCTTGTCGATATGATCGATCATCAGGTGTGCCATGTCATAGGGATCCTTGGCAAATCCCCATTTACCCAGGCCAATCTCTTCCAGCCCTTCAAAGAGCAGCTTGTGGAACTTGGTCCCCTCCACACTCGGGAAGGTCACACCGAAGACAGTGTATACCCCTGAAGCCACAAAATAATGGCCGATGGAAATGGCCTTCTCGCTCATATACTCGGGAGCGGCACCGGCCACCGGAAGATCGGCGATGGTGTCCCCAAGACCTCCCACCCGCACCATCTCGGCACAGGCGATGAGGATGCGGCTGTTGTCGACACAGGATCCCAGGCTGAGGACAGGAGGCATACCGACCGTTTCACACACTTCCTGAAGCCCCTCTCCCGCCATGACCGCTGCATCAGGTTTCATGAGCCCTGCTTTGGCGAGGGAGATCTGCGAGCATCCCGTCTGCACCACCAGGACGTTGTTCTTGATGAGTTCCTTCACAAGTTCCACGTGGACATAATCATGTTTCACACGGGGATTGGTGCAACCCACCACACCGGCGACACCCCGGATGCGCCCGTTGATGATATTTTCGTTCAAGGGCTTGTAGGAAGCACGGAAAGATCCCCCAAGCATGTAGTTGACATATTCGTGGGAGAACCCGTGAACTCCCATATCCTTGCGTCTGGGAATGACAATGCGCTCAGGGCGCTTCTTGAAGCGCTCGATGGCCATGTCCACGATCCTGTCGGTGCATTCCCGAGGAGTGTGTTCATGGAACTCGATGTGCATCGCCCCGTCGATCTTGGCCCGGGGGTTGGTGGTGAAGAACCTGGTTCCATAACATTCGGAGAGCTTCGCGAGGGCCTGCATGATGCATTGCACATCCACCGCCATGGCATCCACCGCCCCGGTGGCGATCACAACCTCCGTGCTCATGAAATTACCCGCATGGGGAATCCCGTGGCGGCCGAGCACCTCCGCCCCCGAGCAGCACATGCCCAAAAGATTGATCCCCTTGGCCCCTGCCGCTTTTGCCTTTTCTATGTTCGCCGGATCGTTGCAAGAGACGATCATGGTTTCAAAGAGGTTGGGCTCATGTCCATGGACGATGACATTGACCTCGTCCTCCTTGAGAAAACCCATGTTCACCCCGGCCACAATGGGCTTGGGCGTCCCGAAGAGGATATCGGAAAGCTCGGTTGCCACCATGGACCCGCCCCAGCCATCGGAGAGGGCCGTCCGGGAACACTGCTTGACGATGTTTTCATAATCCTGGTCCACACCCATGTGGGTCCGATGCATGATCTCCATGATTTCCCGCATGGCTCCCCGAGGCACGATCCCAAGCTTTCTCCAATTCTCGAGGGTCTTGGGAGGAACCCGTTTCGCGAAGGGAATCTCACCCTCCACCTGGGTGTATGTCCGCTCAAGCTCCTCGTAAAGATCTCTGGCAATCTCAATGACTTCGCGGTTGGCAACCTCTATGCCGATGCTCGCCGCCACCTTGCGAAGCTTCACTTCGTCCTTGATGCTGTAATCCTTGATATTCCCGCGCACCACTTCACGGAACACATCCAGCATCGACATGCCATGGTCCGTGTGCGCGGAAGCCCCGCTCGCCACCATTCGTGCGAAATTCCTGGCGGCGATGGTGTCGATGGTGGCGCCGCAAACCCCGACCCTGGAATAGGGGTCCTTCGAATTGAGGCGACAGGGGCCCATGAAACAATGCTTGCAGCATGCGGAGTCGGCACCGATTGGACAAGGCTTCATTTCCGCCGCCCTGCTGAACGATGTCTCCACTCCATCCGCGGCTGCTTTCTCGAGCATCTGAATGGTCGCTTCGCAAATGCTCATGTCTCTGAAATTGATCTTTTTCGCTTTTTTTTCTTCATCTGCCATGATTCACCTCTTCTTCCCCTTCCTGGGGCCATTAAGAAAACAGACTCGCGAGGTTTCTCGATATATACGAGGAGAATACTCTCCCTATGTCCAGCAAGACAGCATCATGGCTACATCATCTTTTGAATGAAGCCCTTGACCAGCTTCACGGCCTCCGGGTGTCGCATGACCACGATATCAGCACCTGCGAGAAGAAGATCCACCGCTGTGATCGCTTCCATGAGAACCCCTCGCTTGCTCGAATCTCCCAGTTCCGGTGCTTCCTCGGAACTCAGATTCGCTTCCTTGCTCTTCCAGACTTCATTGCCCACGTTGCAGATCATCGGCTGCTGCAGCTTTTCGTCCTCCTGGGTCAATGCCGCCTGCATGATCCGCTCCATGACGGAATAAGAATATTCCAGGCCATACCCCAGCCCTCCTGTGGTGGGGTCGATGATGATATCGCTGGTGGCCACTCCGAGGTTTCCGAGGAGAATGTTCAGTTGCTTGGCCAGGTTTACGTCTATGGGGGAAGATGCGACTACCAGATGCTTGTACCCCAGACATGCAGCCCCGATCTGCTTGTAGTCGCCCTCCTCAACGGGTGATATCGCAAGCCTTTTGCCCGATCCTTTCTCGGCGAGGATTCGCATGACTTCCACGTCTTTTTCATGGTTGCCCACACCCCAGACAACAACCGGAACGTCCACTGCATCCACGACCTTCTTGACGACTTCAGCGACCTCCGCTGCAGGCTTATTGTCCGAATTGGGGTCGGCACTTTTGGTCTGAACGACAATGATCTCAGCACCATAATCTCTCACACACTTCTGAGCCCAGGCCGCCGGATCGCCGAGGACCTCCTTGAATGGTTCCTTGGCTATGGCAGACCATTCATCCCCTGGATCCTTGTCCCAAACCTCCATGGCAATTTTCGGCGGATTACCCATCGTCCCTTCGAATCCATGAAAAGGATAGGCAGCCTTTCCTCCGACCGTTACCGCCTTGTCTCCGACACCCAAAGTCACCTGTCTGATTTGCCCCGAGTACGTCTGCTTTGATGGTTGAAAAGCCAAGGTTGAATCCTCCTTTCTTGTGTGCAATTTTTAATGTTCTTCCACTCATGAACACCTGTGGGTCCAAAGCCCAAAGCCTCGACAAGGACAACCCGGCAGCCCCCTTTAGCGGGTTATGCCGGCTCTTCCCTATCTCAAACGTGAACCTGCTTGTTGAATTCAGGGACCTTCACCTCGCTGCCATCCAAATTCAGGACGCAGCTATACTCCGGTGTTGGATTGCTCGTGCGTGACTGGAAATTGACTCAACGGTGTGCTTTTGGATTTGAATAGGAAACGACGGCCCTTTTCACAACGAGACACCGGTTGAACGGGAACGGGAGGCAACAGATATCGGTCAGTCTTACAATTCTTGCTTCTTCAGCGATGCCAGAAAAGCATCCACTATTATGCAAGCGCGACGGCACTCTTTGGATATTTGCAGATAGACCACCGTTCAATATACGTTTAACAGGAAAATGTCAACCTCATTTCCAATTCTGAAGTGTTTAGAAGGAATTATTTTGCCATTCCGATCCATTCCGCCAAGAAAATAAGGGAACTACCAGTATAAATACTCATATTATGGGATTACTCACCTGAAAAGAGCATCTCATCGGAGCCCTCAGCATGCTGCTTCTCCTATGCGACAAAACCTCCTTTCGATTCAACAGACTGGATTCGATGGCCGCACATGAATATCCACGCGAGCACTCTCTCAATAGGCAGGTCAGGATTCCAATGCCGACAGCGTTTGCACCCACATGTCGGGTACGGGAACCCCACCTGCGAAGCACTTGTAACCGGGATTTGTTGAGAAGCCATCGAGGCGACCCACGACGTAACGGGGAAGCGAAGTCCCTTCGTTACTCCATCAGAAGCAGCTTGGCACCTGCAGACGGTCTGTCGCCTCCTTTTCCGTGGAAATGACCGGGTAGTGTTGACTGTCCCTTTGCACCCGCTGCACGCGAATACGATCATCCCTCCAATAAACCTTGATGGTCTTGTGAGGGCTGCACAATGAACTCTGTTCCAAAGGCAGGCGCCCATAGGTGAATCGCAGCATCTGGCTGCGAGACCATCTCACGGGGAAATACTTCAGGGGATCGAATTCGAAGAATTCCTCCATCACCATCGCCTGCACAATCACATGCCGCGGTGGCGAAATGAGAGCCTTCCTAAGCCGCTTCTCGACTTCCCTGATGGTTTTCCGATCCAGCCCGTCTCCGATCACCTGAGCGGGGAATTCATCGCCGGACGGTTGCTCTCCAAAATTTCTCCTGACAATAACACCCAAACCTCGAAGTATCCGACGAACGTCCCAAAAATCCAGATCCGTGTAAATATGGTATCCATGTTTAGTCTGGCTTGGATGGCAATAAACGATTCTCGCCATACGAACCTCCCTCTACCGGCACGGAGCTTTGACCCTAAGAGCAGCCGCAACCGCACCCACACCCCCCGTGATCCCCGCCTGTATCTATCAGTCCGATGTTCTTCAAACCATACCCCTCCATCAAGTCGAGAATCTCCTCGCGCGTCATGGAGTGAACAAAGGAAACCTCAATTTGGGGGATTTTCCGGGCGTAATCCTCCACGATTTCGACAAGCGATTGATAGGACCGGGATAGGGGAAGTGTATCGAGAGACATGGTTTGTTCCGGATCGCTCACCACGCAAAACGGGAACCAGGATTCCCTGCTCTTTAGAATCCCCACATAGAACAGACCTTGAGTGTTTTGCTCAAAAAACGATTTTGCCTCATGAAGCTCCATGATTGCCTCCTTTGGAGACGGTATATATCGCACCCGGCAAATATTCAAGACGTGCAGAAAATTTTCAGGCCCTTTCGACCGCTTCAAACCAGGGGG
>JAAYUJ010000456.1 GCA_012517775.1 Deltaproteobacteria bacterium | reverse complement strand
TGAATAGGGTCTTGAGGCCGAAGGCGATTGGCCCTGTAAATGGCCTCCGGCTTCACGTCGTACATTCGTGCAATGCGCCAGACAGTCTCCAGGGGAGCAACTTCGTGGGTGATCGTCCTGGGAGCACTGGAAGGAATAGGACATTTCTCCACGACTTGCGCGCCCGATGTCCCCGGCGTTGGGGCTGGCGTCCGGGGATGCGGCGAGCGCTGTGGGCCGCAGATACTGCCGTAATGACCCGGAAGGCCTGTGCAGGCTCGCTGGGTGCACCCCTGAATCATCCAGAGGCAGGCGAGACAAAGGGTGGTTCCTGCCCACATGGGTGTTTTCTTTGATGTCATGGCCGTCCCTCATGCCCTCCCGGCGTACCGGTAACAATTGAAAAGCCGTGTAAGGCGGTCCAAGCGCGGCAGGCCCCCCCGGAACCTTTCAGAATGATTCACGACCTCGGAAGGTTAAAGGGCTTCAGGTCGCATGATCGCCCATCCGATGTTCCAAAGCCGATCCGTTTTCGGATAGGTTCAATTATACTCATTTCCTGCAACTTCTCAACAAGTCCAGGCAACGGCAGTGTCGCCGGTCGGGTCTCCATACCCGACATCGTGGCTGCAGGCCGGGTTTCCACACTCCGCACCCCGGCCAAAGGCTGTCGGGATCGGAATCCCGACCTACTCATTGAGGAAGTACCTTTTTGACAACAGATGAGATGAGAACCGACATCTTTTCACGTGGCAACAGGATGAAATTCCATGCTTTTGATTTAAATCAGGTATACTCTGTACCTAATCTTCTGTCGTGAAAATCACCCTTTACTCTCCAGACTGCAGCAGTTACGAGATCACCCAAACGATGAGATGGGATCGTAAATTGTGCCACGCGGGTTCGTAACCGAGTTGGCGGAGCTGTATCGTTTCGATTAGAGACGATTCTTCCCGGTTTCAAGTGTTCAGCACCTTCCGTGAGGAGAGAGGGAGAGATGGATTCAGAGGACAGACCGGACCGGCGGAAATGGCGGCGTCACGACAAACGGGACAGACTGTTTGTCGCTTTGCGGCCCGACTTTGAGGTGGTGGGCAAGTTGCGCAATATCAGTGCCGGAGGGATGGCTTTTGATTACAATGCGTTTCAAAGTTGCAGCAAAGACGGGAAGGTATTGGTTGACGTTTTCTCCCATCCCGGGGACATCATCATTTCAAAGGCTTCCTGCAGGGTCGTGCATGACGCGAGGGTGGAATGCGCCGTCAAGTCTCCCGATTACCACACCAGACGCTGTGGCGTGGAGTTCCGTGACTTGACGGCTCATCAGAGATGGCAGGTGAGCCTGCTCCTGGATGGCCGTACGCCCGAATTTCACCTGAACTCTGAATCCTGTTTCCCGGAGACCCCACCTTCCGTGACTCCGGAAGGTGATTTGCTCAGCAGGTAGGAACGAAGATTTTGGCCCGCGCCGCCGAGTTTGAGCTTCCTACGGATATTTCTGCGATGCGTCCTCACCGTGTTTTGGGAAATGAACAACTGGCCGGCGATTTCCTCGGTGGAAAACCCGCCCCTGATGAGCGAGGCGACTCTGAGCTCCGTTGGGGAAAGGATCAGGGCGACTTTGGGGTCGTTGGAGGTACCGGACGCCATTTCTCTCAGGGTGATGGTGAGCATGTCCAGTTCAAGAGCGAACTTAACCAGCTCCTTTTCCTTACGGAGAGCCTCGATGATGGGCAGGAGGATCAATTCGATTTTTGATGCGACTTGCTTTTCGAGTTGTTCCCTTTCAAAGTCGATGCTTCGGGCCAGGGTGGAAAACGCACGATTTGTCTCGAGGAGGCGCTCGTTGACATATTCAAGCCTTTCCTTGTGTGCCAGCAGTTCCGACTGACTTTGCCTGAGCTCTGCAACAAGTCTGGTAAGCATTCGTTCCTTTTCAAGGGTTTCCAGCGCTCGCTCTATGGTATGACGCAGCAACTCTCTTTCGAATGGTTTTTCCAGGAAATCGAAAGCCCCGAGGCGAAGGGCGTTGATGGCGGCTTCCTTATCGGCAAAGCCGGTGATGATGATGATCTTGGAGTCGGAGCTCTGTTTCAGGATGGAGGGTATCAGATCCAGGCCGGTAACTTTTGGGAGTTGCAGATCCACCAAATAGACATCGGCATGAAAATCGGAAAACCATTGAGTTTCCAGTCTTTCTCCCGTGACGACTTCGGGTCTGAGACCCCAGGAGCTGACAAAGGTGCTCAACAGACGGCATACGTTTTCGTCGTCGTCGACAATGCAGATGCATGCGTTCTTGAGATTCATGCTCACTTTCTTGTTCCATGGATTAGCCTGGGATCTTAGACTCCCGCGGGTCGATTGACAACCGACTTTTGCTATTTGTTGACCCTGCGGAGTGGAAAGGTGAACCGCGAGAATATTGATACACCCTTCAAATGATGGAGCAATGATGTCGCGACGTATTTCACCGGCAGCAATCACACCCGTGGTCCTTGCAGGAGGATCAGGCACCCGTTTATGGCCCCTTTCACGGGAGCTCTACCCGAAGCAGTTTCTCCCCCTTGTAGGCGCCCGCACCCTGCTTCAGAACACCATTCTGCGTCTTGCCGGACTCGATGGAGTCGACGGTCCCATTGTCATCTGCAACGATCATCATCGTTTCCTTGTTGCAGAGCAGCTCAGGGCCGTGAACATC
>JAAYUJ010000455.1 GCA_012517775.1 Deltaproteobacteria bacterium | reverse complement strand
GTCGATTTCGATGGGAACGGCGCCTTCGTCTCGAAGCCAGTCGATCATGGTCCTGATGATTTCCCGGCCTCTTCGGGTGATCTCCGCTGCAACGGCCGGATCGGCGAAGTGGTGGAGATCGGTCCCGAGATATCCGTAGAATGAGTTGATAAGGGTTTTAAAGGTCTGCTGCAGGGCTTCGTAGTAATCATGCTCGTGGCGCGACAGAGCCTTCTCCCTGGCCAGTTTCTTGGCCTCCAGTCGAAATGCCCGGAGATCTTTCAATAAAGGCAGGAAAACATTCAGGGTATCCCCGCGAGGCTTCAAACTGGAGCTGACCATGATGGAGGGATATAGAGAGGCTACGTCACAGTGTACCACGTTTTCCACAACCCCTTTGACGAACACGTCCGTGTATCCGCCCTCGAAGGTTCCCTTGACCGATGGTTGAGGAACGGATGCGCGCTGCCGCAGGTATTCCCGGAGGAACAGAGCGTTGATCTTGGTCGCATTCCCTCTGATGAAAATATTCTGATAGGAAAAGGGAAAAATTCTTGCCTGGAGGAAGAACGGATAGCCGAGGAGCTCGGACAGGGCAAGTGTCTCCCGGACGTCATCGAGATTGTAACGCTTCAGTGCCTCCGGGTCATGATCGAATGCCCACTGGATCCTATCGTGTTCGATATAGATTCTGTCTTCTTCGGCCAGGCCGAAATGCCTTGCAGCCGACTTGAGTCCGTAACTCTCAAGTTCACGAGCCGTCACGTCGTAGTACTGGATCAGAAACAGCGTGTCCACCACATGGCGTCCGAAGAGGTCCATGCGGGTATAATCGAGTATCCGTTCGGCGACGGTGAAGCGGGAGCGCCGAATGCGGGGCACACTGCCGTCACGCCCCCAGGCAAGCTTGATGCCGTGCCGTTTCGCTCTGACCGTGATGTATTCCAGATCGAAGTTGAAGATGTTGTGACCTTCCAGCACATCGGGGTCAAGGTGGCGAATCCTGTGGCCCAGGGTCTCGATCATGGTCTTTTCGTCCAATTCCTTGCCGAAGAGGATTTCCTCATGACCGTGATTATCCATGAGAGCGATGGAGATGATCCGGTCTTCTTCCCGTGCGGGGTTCGAGAATTCAAACCCGGGAGCACAGGCCGTTTCGATGTCAACGGCCATCCGGTGGAGATCGCCGAAGGCGAGACCCTTGAACAGGGTGCGGCCCGTGATGAGGAGATACTGGTGAACGGGATCAGAGAGGTAAAGGTAGGGAGCCTCAAGGGAAGACGATGACTCCCCCGTCGCTTTGCGCAAATGGTCTTTTGCGCGTTCGCATATGCTCCAATCATCGAAGAGGACAAGAAAACGGAGGGGGTTGCCCGATGAGAGCTCCTCGACGTGGAAGGGTTCCTTGAATCCCTTGAGGAGATGTTCTTCTTCCAGGAGGATGAAAGGCATGAAGGGTTCATCCCGGGTAACGACACGTCCCGCCTCCCGCATAAAAAGACGCATGACGTTCTTGGAGACCGGTTCCACTGCAAGGATGCCTTCCATGGGGTCCGCACCGAAAAGGATTTCATTTTTCTCGAGCTCCGGGTTTTTCATAGGTAATGCCTCGCATGTGAGCAGGAAATCTCCTGCAAAATCTCAGGATATCCTGTGACGGAAGGCCCATTTCTCCAGTTCGACGGCACAGAAGATGATGCCGCTCAGAGTCAGGCAGCAGATCATCTCCACAGCCGAGAGGGTCACTGTGCGGAACAGCTCCTGAAAAAAGGGCGTGTAGAGGATGATCATCTGCAGGACAGATGTCAGAAGTATCGCTCCCAGCATGGGCTTGTTGGACAAGAGTCCGATGGTGAAAAGGGAATCCCTGGATGAACGGATGGCCAGGGCATGACTCAACTGGGCGAAGGTCAAAATGGTAAACACCATGGTCTGCCAGGAGTGGATCCCCTGCTTCCACCACCAGAATCCGGCGGCAAGAGGCAATAGTCCCATGAGGATCCCTACCCATACAATGTGGCGAACCATCGCTCTGTCGAAGATGCTTTCCTGTGTTCCCCGGGGGGGGCGTTTCATCACGTCCCGTTCGGCGGGTTCAACCCCGAGGGCCAGAGCGGGAAGACCATCTGTGACCAGGTTGATCCACAGGATCTGGAGAGGCGTCAGAGGAAGGGGCATGCCCAGGAGAGGGGCGAGTAGCATCACCCAGATTTCACCCAGATTTGTGGTGAGGAGATACTTGATGAACTTGCGGATATTGTCATAGATGATGCGCCCTTCTTCGGCGGCGGCAACGATGGTGGCGAAGTTGTCGTCCATGAGCACCATATCGGCGACTTCCTTGGAGACATCTGTGCCGGTTATTCCCATGGCGACACCGATGTCTGCCTTCTTCAGGGCCGGTGCGTCGTTGACTCCGTCACCGGTCATGGCCACGATGTGGCGCTTCTGCTGCAGGGCTTCAACGATCTTCAGCTTGTGCGCGGGAGAAACCCTGGCAAAAACGGACGTTTCTGCGACGACATCTGCAAGCTCTCCCACCGACATCCGTTCCAGCTCACTTCCCGTGACCACGTCCCGGTCCCTGGTAATTCCAAGTTCACGGGCGATATGCGAAGCAGTGAGGGGATGGTCCCCCGTTATCATGACGGGTCGGATACCTGCTTCCGTGCATTTGACGACGGCATCCCTGGCTTCTGGTCGCGGGGGGTCAATCATCCCCGCCATGCCTATAAAAATCAGGTCCCGCTCAATGTCGTCCGGTGCTTCCAGGGGGGTGTCGCCGGGGATCAGGCGGCAAGCTATTCCCAGGACACGCATGCCGTCATCGGCCATACGATCGTTACCTTCCGCGATCCTTTGCTTCCATTCCTCCGTCAGCATCTCCGGGAGACTGTCGCTCCATACTCGGCTGCAGACTTCCAGGACACTGTCCACGGCCCCTTTGGTGAAAGCGATGCTGAGTGCCTTGCCGGTCTCCATGTGCCCGCCCTGTTCCAGGGAGCGAATGATGTCAGCCATTGCGGTGTCGGGACCTGCCAGGTCATGGACCGTTGTCATGCGCTTTCGTTCCGAATCGAAAGGGACTTCCGCAGTTCTGGGCAGCATCCTCTCGAGATCGTCCTTCAGGACACCAAAGTGGGCAGCCGCAATGACGAGGGCCGCTTCCGTGGGATCTCCCATGGCCTGGAGCCGCGAAGATCCCTCTGCTCCCTCAGGCTTGAGGATGGCATCGTTGCAGAGAGCTCCCGCGGCCAAGGCCAGTCTGAACGAAACGGGCTGGTCCCGCAGGTCTGTTTCACTGCAATATGCGGATTCCCCACGGCAAGCTTCGCGCCCTATCAAAGTCTTCAGCTCCAGTCGGTGGCCTGCGACATCGATGATCCTGACAGTCATGCGATTCTCTGTGAGGGTTCCCGTCTTATCCGAACAGATGACCGTGACGGACCCCAGTGTCTCCACGGCTGGCAGCTTTCGGATAAGTGCCTTTCTCCTGAACATGCGCTGTGAGCCAAGGGCGAGAGCGATGGTTACTACGGCCGGCAGCCCCTCAGGCACTGCAGCAACCGCCATGCTGACTGCCAGGAGAAACATTTGTCTCAGCTCTCCTCCACCGAGGAGACCCAGAACAAAGATGACGGCAACAATTACGAGAGCGGCGACGGCCAGCCTGCGTCCGAGGTGCTCGAGACGCTTCTGGAGTGGTGTGGCCTGTGCCCCGACGGATTGGATCATCGAGGCAATGTGGCCCAGTTCCGTGCGCATCCCTGTCTCGGTCACGATGATTCGCCCCCGACCGCGGGTCACTGTGGTTCCCATGTAGACCATGTTTCGACGATCTCCGACGGGCAGGGTTTCCTGATCCAATGATGCGCCGGTCTTTTCGAGGGGTTGGGATTCACCGGTCAATGCGGCTTCCTGGACACCAAGGTTCGCGGCTTCCACAACGCGCCCATCGGCGGGTACGATATTCCCCGTTTCGATGAGGACGATATCTCCGGGAACCAGCTTTCTCGCTGACAGTTCCCGCACCGACCCTTCTCGGAGAACATGGACGGTGGGAACGGCAAGAGACCTGAGGGTGGCAATGGCCTTCTCGGCCTTATATTCCTGATGGAAGCCCATGAGAGTATTGAGGAAAACAATGGCGAGGATCGCCGCTGCGTCCTTGTAGTCTCCGAGAAGAAACGATATGAAGGCTGCGGCGATGAGGATGATTACCATGGATGCGGTGAGCTGCTCCCAGAGAATCTGCCATGAGCTCCGGATGGAAGTCTCCCTGATTTCGTTTGGGCCATGATCGTTCAGGCGCTGGGTTGCTTCTTCCTCACTCAGGCCGGTCGTGGTATCCGTGGCCAGTGTGCGGGCCACCCCATCGATTTGCATGTTGTGCCAGGAGTTCACGGTGAATCCCTCTTCCGGGAGATCGACACCGCCATCATCGGCTCATGAGCAAATCTCCCGGCTGTGATCTGTGACCGGAAAGCAGTTGGAATTTTCTGTAGGGATAGATATAAGATGAAGCAGGTTGAGCTGCAAGGGCATTCCCTTCACGATTCCGTATGAACGATTTGAGTGTCTTCTCAATAGGCAGGTCGGGATTGGAATCCCGAAAGTGTTTGCATCCGGATGTCGGGCATGGAAACCCGACCTGCGAAGCAGTCGCAACCGGGACTTATTGAAAAGTTATCGATTTGACGACTTTCTTCATAAGGAGAGTGGCAATTGGACCTGGGATCATTTGGAACGATAACTTTCGATTGGACGTTTTTCACGGCCCTGATGAGCATTGTCATCATCGATTTGATCCTTGCGGGGGACAATGCGGTGGTCATCGCCATGGCGGTCAGGTCTCTCCCCCACGATCAGAGGAAGAAGGGAATCATCTTCGGGGCCGGTGCAGCCGTGCTCATCCGGGTCATTGTCACCTTCTTTGTGGCCCAACTGCTGCAAATCAACTATGTCAAGCTCGCGGGAGGTCTTCTCATCCTGTGGATCGCCGTCAAGCTCTTCGTGGAAGGGGCGCCGGAAGAAGGCCTCGAAAAGGAGGCGACCACCATATGGCAGGCGATCAAGATCATCGTCATCGCGGACATTACCATGGCCACGGACAACATGCTCGCCGTGGCCGGAGCCTCCCACGGCAATCTATTTCTCCTCCTGTTCGGTCTCGGGTTGAGCATCCCTTTCGTTGTTTTCACCAGCAATTTGCTTTCCATGCTCATGGACAGATATCCCATTATTATCTACATTGGTGCGGCGATCCTGGGGAGGGTCGGGGGTGAAATGATCATCACCGATCCGGTTGTGGTGAGGTATCTTTCTCCCGGGAAGGTCCTGCAATACTCCGTCGAGGCGGGTTTGGCCATCGGAGTCCTTGTGGCAGGGAAGCTTTGGATGAAGTGGATGATACGTTCCGAACGGGCACATCAGGATCTCGAAGAGGCACAGACCGCTCTTGCACCCCAGAGGAAGGAATGAAGCAACGATGGCCATACTGACGGTATCCCGTGAATTTGGAAGCGGGGGCAGGGAAATCGGGCGGGCTGTCGCCGAATCCCTTCATTATGCGTATGTGGACAAGGATACCATCCTCCAACATATCAAGGGGGCCGGAGGGAAATGGGAGGAATGGGGAAAGGGGCTCGACGAGCACTGCCCTACTGTTTGGGAGAAGTACGACAGATCGTTCAAGGTTTTCGCGGCGCTCATCGAGAGTGCCGTTCTGGAGCATGCTCTCCATGACCGCGTCGTCATCATGGGGAGAGGCGGCAACTATATCCTGAAGGACCTCCCCCATGTGTTCAGAATCCGCGTCGTCGCTCCGTTTGAATCCAGGATCGACAGGATTATCAGGCGAGATTCGGTAGACCGGGAGATGGCCGTTTACCTTGCGGAGAAGACGGATCGGGACAGGGACTGCTTCATCTATTCCATCTACGGCAAGCGGTGGGATGACCCAGAGGCGTATGACGCCGTGTATAACACAGGAGATCTGACGCCTCAGGAGATTGTTGCCGTTATCAGGGAATCCCTCGCGGGGAGGGAGAGCCTGTGCACCGAGGAGGTGAAGGGCCTCCTGCGCATCCGTGCCGCGGCAGCCAGGCTGAGAGTCGGACTCTATTCAAACCGCTCCTTTTTCATTCCCACCCTCGATGTGGAAACGGACGGACAGAACCTCATTCTCAAGGGTATCATTCACAATCCAACGGAACATAAGAAAGTGGAGGAGGAAGCAAAGAGACTGGCAGGCGAGACTCCCCTGAAATGCATTTTGCATTACCGGAAATAGGAATGTGAATTGTTCTTCGAGATTTCCTGCCGCTTATTTGTCGCAATTGCGCTTTTTCTTTGGGCGTAAGGCACAAAAGAAAGAGGATCATACCGAGTTTTTTCCTACCAGAGTGTACTCCTCTGGCAAGCCGATGCTTGACATCTTGCAATCAGGTCCATTATTGCTTCTATATCGAGCGGAATCTTACCGCTGCAACTTTCAGGAAGGACCATGAACCGGATTTGGAAAATCCTCGCACAGTCCGAATTCCATACCCTTCTTTTCGCCTTGGGTCTGATCGTCCTCAACTGGCCTTTTCTGGGGACACTCCGGGAAAAGCCACCCGCCGTGGTGCTGGGGACCATTCTTGTGCTCTGGGTTATTGCCATTACACTCCTTTTCCTCATCAACCGGGGCTGCAGGCGATACCTGCGCAATGAAACCGGGAACGACGGGAAGGGCCGAAATGCTTCTTGACCCCCGGGTAGTCCTGGCAGTCTTCTGCGCATACATCGCTTTTCTCTTTTTCATAGCCCTCTGGGTGGAAAGGCAGGCTGAAAAGGGGAAAAGTCCGGCGAACAACCCTTTTGTGTACTCTCTTTCCCTGGCCGTATATTGCACGGCCTGGACCTATTACGGAAGTGTCGGACAGGCTGCCACCTCTGGTCTGCTTTTCCTTCCAATGTATGCCGGTCCCACTGTCGCTGTCTTTCTCTGGTGGAGCGTTCTCCGCAAGCTGGTTCGTCTCAAGAATTCACATAAAATTACCAGTATCGCCGATTTCATCTCGGCCAGGTACAATAAGTCCCAGAGCATTGCCGCCTTGGTGACGCTCATTTCCATCGTGGGAATAACCCCTTACATTGCCTTGCAGTTGAAGGCGATTTTCTCGACGTTTGCCATTATCACGATGCCCCCCCTCGGTTTCCCTCCCACGGAGAGTCTTGTGACTCAGTGGGTATGCAGGCATATGGGGCCTGTGGTTGTGGTCCTTCTGATTTTTTTTACCATAATTCTGGGTGTCCGCCACCTCGATCCCACGGAAAGGCACGAGGGCATGGTCATGGCACTGGCCGTGGAATGCGTGGTGAAACTCATTGCTCTGCTTGCCGCAGGGCTTTTCGTCACATACTGGGTATACGATGGATTCGGAGACATTTTCTCAAGGCTTTCCGAAAGCCGGTTTCGAGACATACTCACGTTTGGGGGGAAAGGATCGTCTTACTTCACATGGACGAGCTACTTCATCCTCTCCATGTCTGCGGTGACTTTTTTACCGCGTCAGTTTCACGTGGCGGTGGTGGAGAATCACAATGAGAAGCATATTCTCACCGCCATGTGGGTTCTGCCTCTTTACCTTCTTCTCGTGAGTATTTTTGTTGTTCCCATAGCGGTCGGCGGCCTGCTTGAAGGACACCCCATCGAGCAGGCAGACACTTTTGTTCTTCGGCTCCCCTTGTATCACGGCACCCCCTGGCTTTCCCTCTTCGTCTTCCTTGGAGGCTTCTCAGCTTCAGTGGGAATGGTGATGATCAGTTCCGTCACCATGGCCACCATGATCACCAATCACCTGATGCACCCAGTGATTGAACTGCGTCCACAGCTGGCGTTTCTGAAACGTCACCTCCTCAAGTGTCGGTGGGCGGGGGTGGCCCTGTTTATTCTCATGGGGTACGGCTTCGAAGAGTATGTGGGGGAAACCTACATGCTTGTCAACATCGGTCTGATCAGCTTTACAGCCATCCTCCAGTTTGCCCCGTCGATACTCGGGGGCATTTTCTGGCGGCGGGGGAACAGGCACGGGGCCCAGTGGGGACTCACTGCCGGCTTTCTCGTGTGGTTCTACACGCTCCTGGTGCCCTCATACGTGCGAAGCGGGTGGCTCCCTCAGTCGATCCTGGATCATGGCCCCTTCGGGCTCGAATTCCTCAGGCCCGAACATCTGCTCGGCCTCTCCGGTGTCAACCCTTTTGGCAACGCCGTCTTCTGGACAATGCTTGTCAACATAGGTATTTATATATTCGGTTCCCTCTATGGTAAGGAAGACGAGGCCGAGCGGACAATAGCGGAGGAGTTCGTTGGAACTTTGGATATTTTGCGTCCCATCAGGCGGGCTCGTCCCAGGGACGCATATATCGAGCTGGAACCTAAGGCCCAGGAGATTCGCAGACTGCTCTCCCTCTATTTTACAGACGTCGAAACGGGGATCATCCTTCAGAAGTGCCTGCAGGATGTGGGCATTGAGGACGGAAAATTCATCTCCATTGTTCAGTTGCTGGACCTTCACAGTATGGTGGAGAAATCTCTGGCAGGGGCTATCGGTGCGGCTTCCGCCCACAGGGTCCTGCGGCAGGGAACCATCTTCTCTCCGAGAGAGGCGAGGGAACTGGCGGAGGTCTATGGGGAGATCCTGGCCCAGTTGAAGGTCACTCCGGGTGAACTGGCAACCAAGATCGACTACTACCAGGAAAAGGAGATTCTCCTGACGCAACAGGCGAGGGAACTGGAGGGAAAGGTTCACGAGCTTGAATATGAGATCTCCATGCGAAAGAAGACCCAGGAGGCGCTGAGGGAGAGTGAAGAGCGATACCGCCGACTTGTGGAAAGCATGAACGAGGGGCTCCAGATTGAGGATGAAAGCGGGATCATCACTTACGTTAATGATAAGCTCTGTCAGATGTGGGGCATGCCGAGGGAAGAGATCATCGGGCGTCGGGCCGAGGAGTTCATTTACGAATCCCCTGCCGAGCCCTTAAAGGCGAAGATGCTCAAGCGGAGGGAAGGGGAGATACAGTCCTTTGAAATGTCATGGGTGACAAGAGAGAGAAGAAGGATTCATGCGGTCGTTTCTTCCGTTCCCATTCTGACGCCCGATGGGTGCTACAGGGGAAGTTTCACGGTCATTACCGACATTTCCCATCTGAAAGCCCTGGAGCGGGAAAAGGCCAATATTATTTCCATGTTCGCCCATGACATGCGTTCCTCTCTTTCCGGGATTCACGGTTTGGGTTTGCGGCTCTTGAAACATTCCCAGGCAATGGATGAAGAGAAGAGGGTCGAGTACCTGCGCATTATCAACAGAGAAGCCGCCAAGCTGGAAGCCCTCGTGGATGATTTCCTGGATTTTTCGAGGCTTGAGACGGGCAGATTGAAAATGCAGTTCAGGTCCACATCCCTCGACAAGGAACTGGTGGAGCTCTTTGAAATTTATCAGGAGAAGGCTCAGCAGAAAGATATGTGCATACATTTGCGCATTGACCAGGCTTTGCCCATAATCGAGGCGGATGTGAATCGGCTGAGAAGGGTTTTTACCAATCTCTTGGACAACGCACTGAAATTCTCCAGGGAAAAGGGAAATATCACGGTCATGGCAGAGGAATCCAAACATGAGGTGGTAATCAAGGTGATTGATGAGGGAGTCGGGATAGAAATGGCTGAGTTGCCGTACATTTTCGATCTTTTCCACAGGGGACCGGGAGGAGAGAGAAAAGAAGGTTATGGAATCGGCCTCGCGACAGTCAAGGCAATCGTTGAGGGACACGGGGGAAGGGTTCAGGTGGAGAGCAAAGTGGGTGAAGGATCGGTTTTCACCGTTCATCTGCCCACGAAAAGAAAAGGGACCGAAGACTGATTGGAAAGCATCGGGCGACTGTTTTCAGAGGATGAACATATGGACGGTATCAGAGGCATCGGCTTCGATCTCTTCAACACACTCATTACAGTGGAACCTTGGGCTTTGTCGGAAGCCGTCGGAAGGCTTTGCAGCAGCCTCCAGGATGATGGAATCGCCGTGGAGCGAGAGATCTTTCATAAAGCACATCGGCAGGCTGCATTGCAGCATATTGCCGAAACACACCGGGACGGCAGGGAAACACACAATCGTTTCTGGATCAGCACGGCCCTTTGCCGGCTCGGATTTGCCCTCGAACCGGATGATCCCAGGATTTCCCGCTCGGTGGAACGTTACTTTTCCGCTTTTCAGGATCATTGCCGTCTCATCCCGGGAACAAAGGAGATGCTTGGGGCGATCAAGGACCGGTATCGTCTGGGGCTCCTCTCGAACTTCACGCACCCGCCTGCAGCCAGGGCGATTCTGGAGGGACTGGGGATCGCGTCGTTTTTCGAGGTGACCGTCATATCCGGAGAAATCGGCTACCGAAAGCCTCACGCCCTTGTATTTGATTTGCTTTTGAACCGTCTGGGTCTAAGTGCGCAGGAACTCCTGTACGTCGGGGATGACCCCGAGCCCGATATCGAGGGCGCATGCAGCGCAGGGATTCGAACCGTATGGACCACCTACGTGCGGGACCGCAATATTCCCCTGGCTCCAGGTGTTGCCCAGGAACAGCTGCCGACCCCGAATTGTCCGACACTGCGCATCTCTTCATGGGAGGAGCTTTTGATGCTTCTGGATGGCAACGGCGATTTTCGTGATCTTTAGACCTGGAGTCTGCTAAAAGGAGCGTCTCGGTGCCCTATGTGAACATTAAGATTACCCGGGAAGGTGTGACGGCAGAGAAGAAAGCCGAGCTGATCCAAGGCGTCACGAAACTGCTTCAGGACACCTTGGGGAAGAACCCCCAGACGACAGTGGTGGTCATTGACGAGGTGGATACGGACAATTGGGGTATTGGGGGTGAAACGGTGACTGTGAGAAGAAAGCAAGGTCTCTAGCCTGGATTGCTCCCATGCAGGTGTTTTCCCTGTCAGTGCAACTCGCTTCAGGTGCCTTGCGATTCGAAAAAACCAAGCCAGGGGAGGAACACCATGAGAAATCCATTTGTGAAGCCTGCGGCATTCCTGTGCCTCTTTGTTCTCTGTCTGTTCACCCTCCCCGCATCCACCCAAGCCGACACATATTATGTTCGTCGTGATGGAGGGACTTTCCGCCAGTGCACCGGCAGGGCGGATGCTCCCTACCCGGGTTCAGGGTACAATAGACCCTGTGCTTGGTCCCATCCGTTCTGGGCTCTCAGGGGGCAGGATGAGTCGGCCTTCTGGAGGATCAAGGGAGGGGATACGCTCGTCATCGGCCAGGGGAGTTACAAGATGGGCATAGGAGCTCCCAATACGGCCTGGTGCAGTACTGACTGGTCATGGGCGTGCCGCCTGCCCCCGCTT
>JAAYUJ010000454.1 GCA_012517775.1 Deltaproteobacteria bacterium | reverse complement strand
CTGACCCACCAGCAACTGTTGGAGTCCAAGCTCATGCATGCCCAGAAAATGGAGGCCCTCGGGACGCTTGCCGGCGGAATCGCCCATGACTTCAATAATCTCCTCATGGCAATTCAGGGGAATGTGACTCTTGCCCTCCTGGGTCTGGGTCCATCTCACCCGCAGTTCAAGACACTGCAATCCGTGGAGAATCTCACCAAGAGTGGAGCCAAACTGACCGGGCGGTTATTGGGATATGCCAGAAAGGGCAAGTATGAAGCAAGGGTGCTCGAGCTCAATCAACTGGTCCGAAACACATCAGAAACCTTTGCAGGAATGCGAAAAGATGTTCGGGTCCAAAGGGAATTTTCAGGAGACTTGTTCCCCGCTGAAGTGGATCAAGGACAAATGGAACAGGTCTTGCTCAATCTCTTCATCAACGCGGGCGATGCGATGCCGGATGGTGGGAGCCTGTTTCTGAGGACCGCAAACGTGACTTATGAAGCCGTTAAGAGGAGAGTCTATGCTCCGAAGCCCGGGAATTATGTGTTGATTGAGGTGACCGATACGGGAAAAGGCATGGACGAGGCGACGAAAAGCCGCATCTTCGAGCCTTTCTTCACCACTAAAGAGATTGGAAAAGGGACGGGCCTGGGACTCGCTTCTGTTTTTGGCATCATCAAAGCTCATGGCGGATATATCGATTTTGAATCCGCCCTCGGTCGGGGCACGACTTTCAGTATCTTCCTGCCGGCCACGGAGAAGCAGTTCGTGAGGGCATCCGACGAAAGGAAACGGAATATCAGGGAAGGAAACGGCACCATACTCATGGTGGATGATGAGGAGAGGGTCCTGTGTGTCTGCGGTGATCTCGTGAGGAGTCTCGGTTACAAGGTGCTCGAGGCGAGAGGAGGCAGGGAAGCCTTGGATCTCTACAAGGGGAGCAAGGAGGAGGTGGATCTGGTTATTCTCGATATGGTCATGCCCGATATGAACGGAAGGGAGACTTACGAGCATATGAAGCGGATCAATCCCGGTCAGAAGATACTCCTGTGCAGCGGCTACAGCCCGGATTCCCATGTGAAGGAGATGCTGGATCGCGGCTGTGACGGCTTTATCCAGAAGCCGTACGACCTGACCGAGCTGTCGGGAAAAATCCGGCGGATCCTGAATGCGGCTGTGACTTCTCAATAAGCATGGGCAGACTCGATCGGTCCTGGAATTCCTGGATTTTTAGTCGCCGGATTGCGTTCGTCTGAAGGCGAGGATGGTGATATCGTCGGACTGCCGCGATTCCCCCTGGTGCTTTCTCACTTCCTCCAGCACCTGAAGGCAGATTTTCTCCGGAGGATCGGAGAAAAGAGGGGCAACCGTTTCAGCCAGCTTTTCTTCTCCGAAAAGTGCTCCCTGCATGTTGCATGCTTCGGTGACGCCGTCTGTATAAACCACCAGCATATCTTCCGGGCTCAACTGCAAGAATGCGTCCGAATACTCCGCCTCTTCCATTACGCCGACGGGCAAGCCTTTTCCCTTGCTGCTGTCCGTTCCCACCCAGATGGCGTCGCCGTTCCTGAGTTGGAGAGGGGGGTTGTGGCCGGCATTGCAGTAGGCAATATGGCCGGAATCCATGTGGCAGACAAAATAGAACATGGTCACAAACATGGCAGAG
>JAAYUJ010000007.1 GCA_012517775.1 Deltaproteobacteria bacterium | reverse complement strand
TACCCGACACGTTCGCGCAAGAGCTGTCGGGATGGGGATCCCGACCTGCCCGTTGAGCTAGTACCCTGAGGACTGATAAGCTCCTCTCAAATCGACGGGAAGCGCGTCTTGTGCAGACATTTTCTTGAGCTCTCCAAGGTTGCCTTCGCGGAGCGATAGAGCATTCACAGCATTGATGAATATCTCTTCATCGCCATTGCCGCCGGTGAGAATCGACAGCATTCTCTGTCACGGATAGGAGGACACATTGGGAATTTTGTGCAAACTTTAACATGATAAGCCTCATTTTTTCCTTGCTATTTAATACAGCAATGGCTTATAAGACTGCCTTGTGAAAGAAAGTTCTTGATCTTTTCGCCCGCTCCGGATTTTGCCGACCGAGATAATTGCCGAAGCCCAGGGGGCCACCTCCGATCAAGCCATTCCTGGAACCTTGGGCTTCGGTTCCATACCCTTCCTTTGCTTCTCCGGTTGCGATCCACGTGGGTAGTCTGCCCTTCGATTCGGGACTCCTCCTTGACATTGATGGCCATCTATATTATACGCTTTTTCCATGACTTAACATTATGTATGAGGGGATCAACACGGAATATGATGCATGCGGCTGGGCAAGTATGCCGTGGGGCACTCCTTTGCACCGGAAACATATGACAGCAGATCAGGTGCTTCCAGCGATGTGAAGCCCTATTTGTTTGTTGAAAAACAGTAAATTATCCTGTAATGTCTGAAAAATTTGGGAATGCTGAGAGCAGAGGAAGGGGTTTGCCTTCGTCTGCGGTTTCTTTTGAAACAGATGAGGAAGATGCCATGACGCTGACAAAGGCCCATATTGTGGAGAACCTTTTTGCCAAGAATATTTTTACAAAGACGGAATCGGCTCACATCATCGAGACGCTTTTTGAGATCATCAAGCAGACTCTCGAAAACGGTGAAGATGTTTTGATTAGTGGTTTCGGCAAGTTCAGCGTGAAGGAAAAGAATCAACGCCGGGGACGCAACCCTCAGACGGGAGCCCCGATCATGCTGGCTCCAAGAAAAGTGGTCACTTTCAAGTGTTCCGGTGTGCTGAGGGAACGCATCAACGAGGACTGAACCGCTACCGTAAGAGCAGCTCCTCCACTTGCTTCAGCAATGCCCGCCATTTCGCGGAAGCCAAGGATCAGGTGATGCTCTCCTGGCGCATAATATTATGACAACCCAGACGACCCTGGCCGGCAAGGCCATTGACCTCCATCCACGATGCGACCTTCCAATGCACCATACAGCTGCACACCCACCATCCTCAACCGGATAAGCAACTGATTTCAAGACGTCTGCTTATATAGTCTACGTGACGCTTGATCTTGCTGTTGGAGTCTTCCATCTCTTTAGAGATGCCGTTTACAGCATACAGAATCGAGCTGTGGCTCCTCTGGAATGCCCCACCGATGCATTCCAGAGATTCCGACGTGTATTGGCGACAGAGATATATCCCTATTCTTCTTGCCAAGGCCAGCTCCTTCTTGCGGGATTTAGAAACCAGAGCTTCCCGGGAAATCCGGAACGTTTCGCAAATCAGTCTCTGGATGTGATCGATGGTAATCTTTGGAAGTCGATCGAGCATGGTCTGGGTGACCTCTTGAGCCAGGTCAAGGGACACCGGCACATTCAATATACTGCTCTTGGCGGCAATTCCCACAAAGCAGCTTTCCAACTGGCGCACATCGCCTGTTACGCGGCTTGCCAGGAATTCCATGACATCCGCAGGCAGATGAACATTCTCACACTCCCCCTTGCGGCGAATGATTTCCAGGCGCGTCTGAAAGTCGGGGCGTTCAATGGCGGCAAGCAACCCCCCCCCAAGACGAGACTGCAGTTCCGAGTTCAACTTCGAAATATTCTTGGGATGAGCGTTTCCGGTATATAGTACTTTCTTCCCCCGATTCATCAGTTCGTCGAGAGTGTAAAGCAGTTCACTCTGTATCTTTTCCTTCCCACTCAGAAACTCTATCTTCTCCAGGAGCAGCACGTCACAGCATGATCGATACTTGTTTTTGAAAGCCTCAATAGTCCCCTGTCTCAATGAAAAAATCATTTCGTTGGCGAATTGCTCGGTTGTGGCATACTGGACCCTGACCTGAGGATGTCTGCTGTTGAGGAAGTTCCCGACGGCGTGGGACAGGTGACTCTTGCCCAAACCCGGATCGGCCATGAGGTAAACAGGCTGATTGAGAAGCTGTTGCCCACTTGCCATGGCCATTGCAGCTGCATACGCGAACTGGTTGGATTTCCCCACTACGAACCGATCGAAAGTGAAGCGGGGGTTAAAAGCAGGCTTTGATCGCACGATAAGGTCATTGATACTGACCTGCTGCAACTCTTCTTCATGCGCCTGCCCATGCTCGTCCTGCCGTTCCTCAAGAATCCGGTACTCCACCCTTTCAATCCCCGGAAAATGCTCTCGTGCGACAGTCAAGAGATTGACCTGCAGCTTTTCCCGAAGCCATTCCACATGGAACCGGTTCCGACAGCCCAGTATAAGGGAAGCATCCTCTTTGCCGAGAAATTCGATGGTGGAGACCCAGAAATCGTACTGCCCTTTGGAAAGGCTGTTTTGAAGTTTGCGTCGGACTTCCTGCCATTCCTCGATCATTTTCCCAGAACACCCTTTTGTTTTGATATCATGTAGACTAGAATTGAGCGATTTCAGACAAAGGCCCTTGAAGAGAATCCGATTTCACCAGCTTCAGGATTTCATACGGGCTGTTCCCTCGAACGGAGGGTTCTGTCCCGCGATACTTCGCCAGTCCAGCGGCATTTGCATGGCGAGTGAAACGTCGACAAATCCCTGAGGCTTGAATCTGCTCTGGAGACAAAGAAGTCTGCTCGCACAATGACTTCCGGGCATCGAGAGGAAAAACCATCTCCTCTCATCCTCACGGCAGAGGATGTAGGCGAAAAAAACGCACGGTCGTCTCGCTTTGGATCTCGCGCTCTGCAAGGCGGCGGGAGGACCTGCAAGCTCGCCTTTGACCCGAGTTCTCAGATCTGAAGAGATAAAACCTGAGTATAGTATTTGGGAAATGGATCTGATGTTTTCAATACAGCCCCATCAACAAGTGGGGAGATTCATACCCTCTATGGAG
>JAAYUJ010000453.1 GCA_012517775.1 Deltaproteobacteria bacterium | reverse complement strand
TTAGGTCCTAATCTTTGAAATAGGCAGCCACATCAGAGACAATGAATCTCGCGTCCTCCCCGGCAGCAGTGACATTCATGGAAACGCCCAACCCTCTCGTGAAGTAGAGGTAGCCGCCGAAATCAATTTGCATCTGGTTCCAGCCGACAGCAGTCGCTGGAGCTGCTACCGTTTTGAGCTTCTTCCTTCCATTGTAGATTGCGAACTGCACTATTTCACCACTGGCAGAATCGACATAGTATTGGACATAAACGGAACGAATGTTGCCGGACCAAGTGGTGGGAATCTGAAAATGAACCCAGTTCTTGGTATTAAGCTTTTGAGTAAACTCAAGGCCGTATCCTCTGTACTTGACCCCGAGGGTATTCCCTGGAGATTCCACTCTGCCGCTGGTGCCATGCATATCGACCCAGAAGCCGGCATGGGCAGGAACGGTGAACCAGAGTGTCCCCACCAGGCATAGGGGAAGCAGAATCCTAAGAGTATTCATCGATAACTTTTTCATGGCGATTCTCTCCTCTGTGAAGGTTTCTTCGTCTCTTTCGTTCATGCAATTCTGTCTGCCTTCCCTGAACGTCCTCTCTCCACACTCTCTGGAGGAAAACGGATCGGTAGACCTCGTTCCCTCTTGCCTAGAGAGTCTTCCGGACTCAACGTCATTGACAGCAGGGCGGAACAATGCGCCTGGATTCTACCGCTTTCGAACGTGGCGGGACAACCTTTATTAAGGAACAAATGGACCTCTTCGCATTTGAGAACGGTTTCCTGGGTGAGAGCAAAAATCTCCCTCCATGAATATGTTAAAAAGGACTGACGGTGCGGATTTTAATTAACTTACCAGATCTCCAATGTCCTGTCCACATATGTTCAGCGCTCACGTTTTTGAGAGAGGCTCAATGAGATTCTCTGTTGGAGTGCAATACCGATCCTTCCTCTCTTCTGCTTGTCTGAAATCCTAAATTCTTTTATATTCATATAGATCTTGGACCACTTTGCAGGCTGAAGCCATTTCTCTCACTTTGCCATTTTGTAGAGTATTCCACAGGGTTAAGGCCTAGTGAATCGCCACAAGTTGAGCCTGAGAGGTCTCTTCTTGCGATTGCTCAAGGTGCGGTTGAATGTGGTGCCGGAGGCAGGCTGTCATTTTAAAAAGCAAGGTGCTGCCAATTAGAATTGCGAGGAAATAGTGGGATCTCACAGTACAGCGGAAGAAATGGCATTTCGGGTGCCCATCACAAATTGGGGAGAACCCACTCTTTTCGATATTTCCCATTATCGCTCGAGGATGGCCAGATATCTGCTGGAAGACAGAGAGGAAAACCAGGTATTTTTTGATGCACTCGAATTCGCTCACTCCCTTCATGCCGGGCAGAGACGCAAATCGGGAGCACCGTTTATCAGCCACCCTTGTGCGGTAGCCGAAATACTCGCCCGAGAACTGGAGTTCAAAGACCCCTTTCTGCTATCTGCAGCCATACTGCACGATGTTGTGGAAGACATTCCCTCGGTCCACGTCGAGGATATCGCCGACCGGTTTGGGTTAATAGTGGCTGAACTTGTCGATGGGTGCACCAAGTTGACCCGACAGCATCTGGACAGAGCAACTCTCAAGGATCTCACCCACAGCAAGATTTTTCTCAGTGCCAGCAGGCGGTTGGGGGTTCTCATTATCAAGCTCGCCGACCGGCTGCATAATCTCCGCACCCTCCATTATCTCCCACATTCGAAGCGGCAACGGATCGCCCAGGAAACAGTCGAGGTCTACGCACCAATCGCAGCACGCTTCAACATTTACCCTCTGAAAAGGGAGCTCTATCACCTGGCCTTATCTTTTCTATATCCAAGAAAGAGCAAAAAGATACTTCAACATATTCGAACGTTCCGCAATTCACCCGAAGTGGCCGACATCGAGCACGCCATCGAGAGGATTATCGAGGATTCTCGATTCAAAGCAGTTGTCCGCACACGCGCCAAAGGGCTTGGGAGCTATTACAGCCATCTCAAGAAGACTGTCGAACTCTCCAACGCCGAAAATCACGTCGATTTTGCTATCGTCATGGAAACAGAAAACATCATCGACTGTTACACCGTACTTGGCCTCATCAGCACGAATTTTTCCCCCGTACCGAGAAGTCTGCGGGATTTCATAGCCAATGCCAAGAACAACGGCTATCAAAGCTTGCACGTTCGAATCCTTGTAGGCACCCAGAACTATTTGATCAAGATCAGGACCCCGGAGATGGACCGATGGGCGACTTACGGCATCGTGAGCGAATGGGATGCTCAAAAGCCCCTCAGCGATGAGCACTGGCAGGAAATCAGCGAACTGCTGAAAAGCATCGGCGAATACGGTGGAGCAGCAACCCAGCGAAAAGCCCTCATTCGTCTTTCCGAGTCGGAAGAAATCTTCACCTATTCCCCTAGGGGAGACATCTACTTTCTTCCCAAAGGCAGTATTGTCCTGGATTTTGCTTACAAAATCCACTCCGAGCTGGGAGAATACTGCGAGGGAGCTCTGGTCAACAACGAGTGGTCTTTTCCCACCCGACAACTCCAGGACGGAGATATCGTCGAGATTTTGACGTCCCATGAACCTCTCGACGTCGAACCGGACCTTGAAGAATTGTGCAAGACTCCCAAGGCACGGACTGCCATCAATAAGCAACTTCAACAGAAACGGATACACTATGCCCAGGAGGTGGGGAAGCAGATCCTTCTCCAGGAGATTAGGAGGCATCATCTTTCGGAATCGGTACTCCATGGAGAACACATTGATCTCATTTTGGAGTTTCTGAATCTCAAGGATTTCAGTGAACTTTTCACCCGGCTGGGACAAGACTTGATCTCCCCCAAACTGCTCCTCTACTATTTGGCTTCGAAGCAGGACGATTCTGACAAGCTTGCCTCTCAGGATTCCGCCAACTCAATTCCTTATGAGCAGAACTCTCTTTTGGTGGAGGAACTGGACAAAGCGATTCACAAGTTTGCCAGGTGCTGCAAGCCCTATCCCGGTCAGGAAAATGTGGTGGCTACGCTCAGCGAGAGAGGAATCACTTTTCATCATAAAGACTGCCAGGACATTACAGTCCGGCATGATTTGCATCCACAGCAGCTTCTTCGGGTCATCTGGAACGATAAGGTGCCCTGGCGGCATCCTCTGACATTTCACATCAGCATTGTTGGGGAGAAGGTGGCTGATCTTCTTTCCCGGCTCGCATCCATTCCTGCCGGAATTTCTATTCGAAAACTCGAGAGCCGCCGTGATCGACATCAATTACCGATTGTGCAACTTTCCACCGACTTGAAGGGTTACGGCGACGCAAGATCCCTCTTCTCCCTGCTACCAAAGGACAGGTTTTGCGTGGAAGCATACGGCCGTGAAGAAATCTCGAGGAGAGCCTCCAGTACAATCAATCTGAACTGGTGAGCGCCTTCACTCTTTCGGGATCTCATCTCTTCATCTCCACAATTTCCTGAAATCCCACCTTTCCAACGCATGGACTTTCCGTGTTCTCCACGAGAGCCCCAAAGTCATTTCGCAGTCTCCGGAGAAGTCCTTATAAGGGTATTTGCTTATTTCTCAATAAGTTCAGTTAACGAACGCTTTGCAACTCGGGTTTCCATGCTTGACATCTTGCAACAAAGCTGTCGGGATGTGAATCCCGACCTACTTGTTGAGAAGTGACGGCATTTGTTGCTTTTTTATTGGAATTGTTTATTTTTCTTTGTAATAGAGAGAAACCTGGAGCTCAGGAATAAATTACTTGCTCTTGGCAACAACGACTATTGGTAATCGTCCAATCGGGGAGCAGGTGGGTGGTGGGACCCCTCACCTTCACGATTGCGCATACTTCCAGAAAGGAGTTGGAATCAAAATGGCTGACACATTCTCAATGGTGATGAAGCGATTTCTAGTGATCTCGTTGGTCTTTCTATCGGTTCTCTTTTCAGGTTCACCGCCCATCCATGCGGTGTTTCCCAATTTTACTCAACAGGGACCTCCCTCTTTCGCGGCTCTTGCCGATCAGGTCAAATATGCGGTCGTGAACATCTCCACAACCCAGGTCATCAAGGAAAACCCCATGCAGCCTTTCATGGGACCCAATTCGCCATTCAAAGAGTTCTTTGGAGATGAGTTCTTCAAGCGTTTCTTCGGCGATACTCCCCGCAGTGAGATGAAGACTAATGCTCTCGGATCCGGATTGGTCATCGACAATGAAGGCCTCATTCTCACCAATAATCATGTTGTGGAAAAGGCAACGGAAATCAAAATCAGAACGGAAAGCGGCAAAGAATACGACGCCAAGGTAGTCGGGCGGGACCCGAAGACAGACATCGCTCTTATCAAGGTCAAACCCGATCCCGATTTTCCCAAGCCCGCCCAGATCGGCGACTCCGATGCGATCCGGGTCGGAGATTGGGTGATGGCGGTGGGGAATCCGTTTGGCCTTGGGCATACGGTGACGGCGGGAATCGTCAGTGCCAAAGGCAGAGTCATCGGCGCCGGCCCATATGACGACTTCATACAGACAGACGCGGCCATCAACCCTGGAAACAGTGGCGGGCCCCTTTTCAACATGAGCGGGGAAGTAGTGGGTATCAATACGGCCATCGTTGCCCAGGGGCAGGGCATTGGATTTGCCATTCCCATGAACCTCGCCAAGGACATTCTGCCGCAACTCAAGACAGGCAAAGTTGTTCGGGGATGGCTGGGTATCATGATTCAGGACATCACTCCAGAACTGGCTGAGTCTTTCGGAATCAAGCAAACAAAGGGTGTTCT
>JAAYUJ010000452.1 GCA_012517775.1 Deltaproteobacteria bacterium | reverse complement strand
TGTGATGATCAGCAAATCCACTGCAAGCAGGAAGCATCTCTGGCGGAGCCAGGAGTTGAGCAATCCCGGCAGCCTCTTTCTTGATTCTTCGGGAGAAAGCTCATCTCCCCACGGTTGTACGTCCAGTATGCACGCCACCGGGTATTCTTCCCCCAGACCGGAGGAAACCTGATAGGAGATGACCAGGTGTTCCATATCCTGGGAGGAAAGCTCCTGTCTCAGGCTCCCGTATATCTTTTCATGAATCCTGCTGTGTGCCCGGTTCACATCCGTAGCACCGATCTCAGTGAAAATTACGCCGATGATGAAATCCTGCTCGAACCACCCCCTGATATCCGTCTCTCTCAGGGTCGAGGAGAGGGTCTTGTTGACAGCGTTGAAGATCGTCATCTTCTCGCCACGGCTTCTCGCCCCCTTGATATTGATGCGCATGAGGAGAAACGGTTTGCCGGAGCGCTCCGAACGCTTCTTCTCAAGATAGACCATCTGGTGAAAGGCATCCTCGCCGAGCATGCCATTTTCTCCCCCGTTGTTATTCCAGGGGACGCACACGTCAGCACCATTGATCGGTGGTTGAGTTCTCATTGCAGAGGCATCCATGATCGGCTCCTCCATTTGGCACCCTCACAAGCAAATAAGAAGAGGTTTCTAAGCAGTTACCTCGTTCCCTTCATGCAAGAAATCCGTAAATGATGAGCATGAGAAGGACAACCAATGAAACGGCAAAACTCCATCGGAGGAAAAACCTGCCCCGTGATATTCCCTCCAAGTCCCGAATCACCTCTCTTACAATTTTCGGTCCAATAGGTTTTTTGCGGTAGCCGAACCCCGTGACCAGGGCATTGTCGCATATGATGTTGATGAGCCTGGGGATTCCTGCCGAGGCCCTGATCACTTTACCGATTGCTTTCCTGGTGAAGACTCGGTCGACCGCGCCGCCGGCTTTGGCAAACCTGAACTTGATGTATTCCAGGCTCTCACGCCTCGAAAGGGGCAGAATCCTGCAGCGAACGGCGATGCGCTGCTTGAGCTGCCTGAGCTGAACCAGGTTGAGGAGTCTTTCCAGTTCGGGCTGCCCCACCAGGAGAATCTGGATGAGCTTGTCCTTTGAAGTCTCCAGATTGGAAAGCATCCTGAGGTTTTCCAATGTATCCACAGGCAGGTTCTGGGCTTCATCGATGAGGAGGACCACATTGCGCCCTTCCTTGTATTCTTCGATCAGCAGGTGGTGCAGGTCATTCAACATCTCGAACACATCGGACCTGTCACATGGGATGCCCAGCTCGTGATAGATCATCCTGACCAGTTCGGAGAAGGAGAGACGAGGGTTCAGGATGTACAGCAGCTTGAGACGCTGGTGAGCGGCTTTCTCCAGGTAGGAGCGGAGTATGGTCGTCTTGCCGACCCCCACCTCGCCCGTAATAGCGATGAAGCCTTTTTTCTGTTCAACTCCGTAGACGATCGAGGCAAGAGCCTCCCTGTGGCTGGGGCTGAGGAACAGAAAATCCGGGTCCGGCGTGATGTGAAAGGGCTCTTTCCGAAGGTGGTAAAAACGGAGATACATTCTCGCCGATCTCAGGGCAGGCTACCGCCCATCACTGTCCATGACAATGTCGCCTTAAACGAAATTCGTTGTTGTGGAATGTTCATCCGGGCTGCTTTGGTCATTCTTGCGAAATAAAGTGAAAATCCCGGACCCACTCATGCCGTTCAAAAAGTCAAGTATACTTTCTAAGTATACACTGCTGACTATCTAATGCTGCTCTTGTGCATCCGTCAATCAGGAGATTCCTTAGTCCACACCGCTCAAAACCCCAATCAAGGCGGCGGGTGTCTCTCATCAGTTCCGCATCCCTGCCGGGGGAGGTCGTATCCTCTCAACAGGTTCGGGTAAAGACCGCTTTCCAGGTCGGGTTGTCATACCAGACACCCTGGCGCAAAGGCTTACAGGATTGGAATCCCGACCAACTTATTGAGAAGGTGCGGGAGGTGAGCGCTGCTGACTCGGGCATGTATTCCATCCTCAGTCTCCATCTCCTTGCCTCTCCCACCCAAGGAGGGGAGCCAATCGTTCCCAAACGGGGTGATCACTTCCGACGGAAATGCTGTCGCGATGGGTTGTCGGGATATTCTTACATTCCCGTCTCCGTGGGAGAGACAACTCGGTATTCACTTATCCCTCAGCTGTTACAAACGGAATACAAGGTGCGTGCCACTCGGAATCTGGGATCAGAGAAACATCGGCATCCCTCTGCAAGGTCCCGTAAATTCCCGGAAAAGAACAGGGAAGAATCAATATTCTAGAATTCTCCGGAACCGCTCGGGGAAAATTGTGTTCTACTCCGGAGAGACACGATTTGGTGAGTCATCTACAACACTCTATCTTTATTGGATTTTTAAGTTTGAGAAGAATTCGGGTGATTCAACTCATATCTACTTTTAGTAGATTTCAAAGCTGACCCGTCAAGTCCTTTCCACCTGGTAAGGGGCAACCTGGACACGTGCCTGGTAATGGATCGCATTGAGAAGAATCATGATCCGATCCCTGGGCTTGAGCTCCTTCAGGAAGATCCCGGCCAGTCCGGCAAAAGGCCCATCCGTCACCCTTACT
>JAAYUJ010000451.1 GCA_012517775.1 Deltaproteobacteria bacterium | reverse complement strand
TCCCGAATCCACAGTGGAGGTCGTGGTCGCGAGGATAAGATCCTTGACCTTGGGCTCGGGGGCACTCTTCTGTGCATACAGGGACGTGGCGACCAGGCAGAACGCCGCCGCAAGAACAATTGAAAACACCTTCTTTGTCATATTCCTGTCCTCCTGTGAGTCAATACCATAGCCATTTCAGCTAACCTTATCTGCTCCATTTCCCTATGATGAGTGTGGGGTTGAGTGCAACCCCTCTTCCTCCAGCTTCCACACTTGTACCCATCAACCTTCCGCGAACACAATCCTCTGCCCCCAGAATACGGAACAGCCTGAAACCGGCGGGATGAGTAACTGAGAGACTAGCAGGCAGGGTGCGCCGTGTCAATATTGATATAACCCGGGGGACACGCTCACACATAACGGCATATCTGCAAGGAGGGATTTGTGAAATGCAGTCTCCGCTTTCACATCCCTTTGAAGCAATTCTTCCGGATCATTCCCTTTCTGTGGTTCCAAGCCAATCTGCGGGGAGGGACTCAGAGTGTTTTCAGATGATCACCCCGGATGGCTTCAAGACTTTCGGAAAGCTTTCCGTAATTCTTGTGGAGATTTCTCTCCCTGAGCACGTAATCCATCCCCCGCAATCCCATCCTGCTTCTCAGTCGGGAATCCTGAAGAAGCCGCCTGACAGCCAGGGCCATGGCTTCCCCCCCGTCCTTCGCAGCGAGAAGACCTGTTTCCCCGTCTCGGACCACCTGAGGGACCCCCGCCGTATCCAGCGCAACCACGGGCAAGCCGCACGCCTGAGCTTCCAGATAGACCATCCCGAGGGACTCACCGATCCCTGGAAAGGCAAAGACATCCGCAGCGGAATAGTATCGGGCCATCTCCTCCCTGGGCACACCGCCGGCAAATACGCATCCCCCGCCGATGCGATGCTTTGCCATGGCCCGCACTTCCTCTCCAGCCGGCCCGTCTCCCACCACCAGCAAGGTGAAGCGTTCGCTGCTTTCCTTCAACATACCCAATGACTTGAAGAGATAAGCCAGGCTTTCGACCTTCACTCCCGGCCGAAATCGGCATGCGGTCATCACGAGGGGTATATCCAAAGGAATCCCGAGGCAATTGCGAACCTTTAACCCCAGCGTTTCATATCTCTTAAAATCTTCGGGAAAGATTCCCGGAGGCAGATACGTGATCCGCCAGGAGTCAGCGATCCGTTCCATGGCTGCCAGGTCATGGATGTTATTGATAAAGAGGTGATTTGCAGAACGGATGGCCCACCGATTCAGGAGGAATCCCCACTTGGTTCGGGTGTTTTTGCGCCGTCTTGTGGCGTACATGGGTTGAAAGATCACATAAGGAATCCGCAAAATGCGGCTCAAGCAGGGGCCAATGATATCCGGAGACTTGTAGTAAGTGTGATAGGTCAGCCAGATATCCGGTCTGAAGGTCTGACATGCCCCATGTGCTGCGATCAAGGCGGAAAGGGCTTCCCACCAGCCCCGGAGACGGGACCAGAACCAGCGGGACCGGAACGGGACCACCTCCAGGCACAAGTGTCCCTGACTCTCCAGTGACTTACGGATACCCAATGCAATGACAAGGTCTCCAGACGGGTGGGGATGGGAAAGGGCCTTGTTGGGACAGTAGAAGGCGATTTTCACTGACCCTCCAAGACCTCCCGAAAGAGAGCGTGGAGTTTCACGATACAGCGGCTGCTGTCGAAACGATCTTCCACCCTTCTCCTGGCCAGCTGCCTGTGGCTCTGAAATCTATCTCCATTGAGAAGCACTTCCAGTATGGCATGCGCCATGGCCGACGGATTCTTCGGCTCCACGAGGGACCCCGTCGCCCCATGCTCCACCAGTTCAGGAATCGCAGAAACCCGAGTCGCCACCACCGGACACCCTACAGCCATGGCCTCCACCAGTACATTGGGAATCCCGTCCCGATCCCCGTTTCCGGCGACTTTACAGGCAAGAGCGACGCAGTGGGACTTGCGATACCATGAGAGCACTTCCCGGTGCACAAGGGTCCCCAGGAGTTTCACCCGATGGCTCAAACGGAGCTCTCCAATCATCTTCCTGATGGAGCCCTCCAGTTCACCACTTCCTATATGCACGAATTCGAAGTCCAACCCACATGCGTCCAGGAGCTTCACCGCCTGCAGAAGATCGTCGTACCCTTTTTTTTCCACAAGACGCCCTACGGAAAGGATGCGGTAAGGCGGCGGGGAAGGTGGGGAGTGATCGTAACGGAAGAGATTCAAGTCGATCCCATGATAAATGGTGTGGATGGGTGTCGTCGCTCCAACTGCGTCTCTCAATCCGCGCAGGTATTCGGCGTTGTAGGCGGTGCAGGTGACCACAAATCGGGCCTTCCGGATCTTTCGGGCCACCTGATCCGGTTCCGAGGTATAGATGTCCTTGGCATGGGCTGTGAAGCTGAACGGGATTCCCGTCAACTCCGATGCAAAAAGAGCCACCGAAGCGGGGGTGTGGGCGAAATGGGCGTGGATGTGAACGACATTGTCCCCGGGAAGCCTGGTGGCTGCCAAGTGTCCGCCCTGGAGAAAGTGCCTCACAGTGGCGGTCTTCTTCCTTTCCAGCGCCCTCTTCAGCGCTTCGATAAAGCATTGGCGGTAGTGGGAACCAAGCTCTGTATGGAGCCGTGCATTGCTCTCGTAGAGGGTTTTCAGGTTGGGGAGGACGTACTCGGGAAGGTAGGTGGCTCTGGCCTTGATCCGTTTCACGTGATCGTGTGAAAAACCTTCCCGGGGCTGCCTGATGGAGAATATCCGTATGGGGATGCCGAGGGACTCGAGGAGTAGAATCTCGGAACTGATGAAGCTCTCGGAAATGCGGGGATAGCCCTTGAGGAGCATCCCCAGACACCCTGTACCGCCGTTCAAGACTGATTCCCCTTCCTGTGCTCGAGAATGCGCCTCTGGATCACATCCAGTCCCGTAAAGGGAAAATGGGCCATCCTCTCCCGGAATGCCGACCCGTTATGGAGAAGGCTGAGCACACGGTCGAAGAGCCTCTCCGGTGTCACCTCCCTCGGGTCGAGAAAATCGCAAAACCCTCGTCCACAAAGAACCTGAGCCCGGATGAGCTGCTCTTCCCGGGGAACGGTCCTGGGAACGATCAGGAAGGGTCTCTTCTGACTCGCAATTTCGCAGAGGGTATTGTACCCCCCCATGCTCACAATGACCTGGGCTGCGCCGATGAGAGCCTCCATGAAACGATGAAATTTTAGCGTGATGAATCCCAGGGCTTTGCTCCTGCTGAGGACTTCCTGGTAATCCTTGGTCGAGATAAAGGGGCCCGTCACAATGACCACCCGTGTATGATGAGGGAGTTTTCCTCTTGCGCGTGCACGATCAAACGCCGAAAGAAAGGCGTTCACCACGGGATGCCCGTCTCCACCGCCGCCGGTTGTGAGAAGAATGAGCCGGTCATGCTCCCCTATTCCCAGCGCTTTCCTTGCTGACTGTATATCCTCCTGAGTGGGTATTTTTCTCTGGATATAGCCGGTGAAGTGGATCTTCGAAGCCACTTGCGACGGGATGGCATATTCCGTGATCGGATCGTAGAACTCTCTGCAGCCATAGACCCATATCTCATCGTAGAGCTGGTCCATGGCATCATAGATTCCCTTTTCAGTCCAGTCTTCAATGGTCGACTCCGCGCTGTCCATGATATCGCGCAGTCCCAGGATGGTTCTGCAGGAACGGAATTCACTGCGCAGCCAGTACAGAGTCTCTACAATCTCCCTCTTGAGCCCCAGCGGGGCCTTGTCCACGATGAAAAAATCCGGCTCAAAAGCCTGGGTCGTGGCGAGAATGATCTTCTTGCGGATCTCGAGGAGCTCCGTAGCCTCGAGTTTCATGGAGAGGGGGAGGTATTGCTCATTGGTGACCTTGATCATTCCCGGAATCCGTACAAAATCGATCCGGGAGGGGCTCTTGAAACGGCCGGCCAAGAGGGACCCGGTGAGAATCAGGACGTTGGCGGGGGACTTCCTGAGGCTTCGGGCTATGGCAAGACACCGGCGAATATGCCCCAAGCCATAAGTATCGTGGGAATAAATCAGGATTTTGAGATAGTCGACGCTCGTCAAATTCTCTTCTTCCGGAAGTACGGCACGGGTCTGGAATCTCGTCAGGAATACCGACTGAACGAATCGGAATCTATACGATTTTCCGACTCACCCCATTGGCGGGACTCATGCATAATAGAGTCAACCAGTGACATTGGCAACAAAGATTTGTGCCCCGCTTTGCCGCCAAAAACAGCTATGAACGGGCAAGAGATGAAAAAGTGCTCTGCTAGTGATTACCATATATCCAATAGCCGGGCGATGAGGAGAAATGCGTCTGGTTTGAATAGCTGTTTGACCTTGACCCCGTGAGGAGGTGGGGATTCCACTGGGCATCCTGAAGGCTGGTCGAAAAGTCCGGCGTGTGGAAGCAGGGTTCTTTTTGTGATCTTGGATGCCTTGAACCGGCATAAGGGACTTTTTCTGAAAACTGAAAACAACTCAAGAGAGGGAGAAGACCATGAGCGTTTATAACAAGTCCTTGGAAGACAAACTGAATGAAATGTATCCTGAGCTTAAAAGGCACGGAGTGAATCTCTCCGTATGCTTTGATGACAAGAAGGATGCCT
>JAAYUJ010000450.1 GCA_012517775.1 Deltaproteobacteria bacterium | reverse complement strand
ATGTTCTGCTCGGAGTTCTCAACAAGCACTCATTGATCACGTGGCAACGGTTTCTCGCGAGGCTCTGGAGAACCTCGGTATTCGATCACGCGAGGTTCTTCAGTGTTTATGAGCTCCATTCGCTGGTGGCGGAAGCCATTTCCCCTTCCGTCAAGATTCGCTGGGGAACCTGTCTGACTCTGCCTCTCTCGGTTGCCCGTTATCTGCACTTTCTAGAGTCCTCACCATATTTTCAGTGGCATCCCTTTGGACATTTCATCGCCATGAGGCTTGACGTTGAGTTCACCTTCCATTGCCTCCAGGAACCCCTGTTCGCAGAGCCCCGGCATAGCCTCTCTCTCTTCACTCCCAACGCATCCTGTGTTCGGGACAAGAGTGCGGAAGGTGCCGCGCCGACCGCCGGTCATCTCGACCCGGATCCCCCGTCGGTCATTGCGGAGAATTGTCAGAAAACGCTTTAGAGAGATCCACCTCGTTCTCAGGGAGGTGCGAGACATGAAAGAGGCCTTGTTCTACGAAAAGCTCGAGAATGAGGAAGTGCATTGCTTTCTCTGCGGCCATCAGTGCCGCATCAAACCGGGGAATAGAGGCAAGTGCGGTGTTCGCCAGAACAATGGGGGAATTCTCTACTCTCTGGTGTATGGGAGACTCATTGCTCAGCACGTCGACCCCATCGAAAAGAAGCCCCTGTATCACTTTCAGCCCGGAACGCGTAGTTTTTCCATCGCAACCGTTGGATGCAACTTCCGATGCCTTTTCTGCCAAAACGCCGACATCTCCCAGACACCTCGCGAAACAGGCGTCATCATGGGGTCGGAGGTTTCTCCGGAGAACACTGTCCAACAAGCCCTTCAAACGCAATCTTCCAGTATTGCATACACGTATACGGAACCGACGATCTTCATGGAATATGCCCTGGATGTGGCAAAGCTGGCTCATCAGCAGGGGATGCGTAATGTTTTCGTGTCCAACGGCTTCATGTCCAGAGAGGCTTTGGAAACCATCAGCCCCTATCTCGACGCGGCCAACGTGGACCTCAAAGCCTTTACCGATGACTTCTACAAAAACCAGTGCGGAGCCCGCATCAAGCCTGTTCTGAGAACTCTCAAGTCCATGAAGGAACTGGGCATCTGGCTCGAAGTCACCACACTGGTTATCCCGGGCCTGAATGATGATCCCGGTGAATTGCGCGCACTGGCGGATTTTGTCTTCTCTCTTGGTCCTGAGACGCCATGGCACGTGAGTCGTTTTCATCCCACCTACCGGCTGACCGACCGGCCCATCACACCGGTAGAGACTCTCAGGCGAGCGAGAGAAATCGGACTGGACGCCGGCCTCTGGTATGTCTATACGGGAAATGTCCCCGGAGATGAAGGGGAGAACACTTACTGCCATCGGTGTCATGCCCTGCTCCTGGAACGCTTCGGGTTTTCAACGCGGAGGCGGGGACTTGAGAAGGCAGCATGTACCCAATGTGGTGCAAATCTTGCCGGGGTTGAAATCGGATGAACCGTGGCCGCCGCGAACTGCTCCGCGAAATCTACCACCGCCTCATTGCGGCCTTGGGTCCCCAGCACTGGTGGCCTGCGGACACTCCCATGGAAGTGATCATTGGCGCTATTCTCACCCAGAACACCTCATGGAAAAACGTGAAGCAGGCCATCGGCAGACTCAGGGAAAAAAACCTTCTCCACCTGGAGGAGTTGAACCGGGTGAGTCTGCAGGAACTCGCAGCTCTCATCCGCTCGTCAGGCTACTACAATCAAAAAGCCCGCAAGCTCAAGGCATTCTGTGATCATGTAGGAACGCACTGGAATGGGAACTTGGCGAGGTTCCTGGCTCAGGAAATTGAACCGCTTCGCCAGGAACTTCTCAGTATATTTGGAATTGGCCAGGAGACAGCCGACAGCATTATTCTGTACGCAGCGCACAAACCCACCTTCGTTGTGGACGCATATACGCACCGCATCTGCTCGAGGCACGGCTGGGTTTCCGAGGAACTGACTTACGGGGAGCTCAGAGATTTCTTCGAAGGGGCTTTGGAACCGGATGTCCGGTTCTTTCAGGAATATCATGCCCTATTCGTGCGCACAGGCCATGCCTATTGTCGGAGGACGCCTCAGTGCGCATCCTGCCCGCTGGACAGTTACCCGGTCTATCTTTTGTGACTCCTAACCGCAGATTAACATGTCAAGGAATGATTCAGGAAAGTGGAACCCGCTGTGAGAAAGGGCAAAGTGAAATCAGAATAGAGCGGTAATGAGACGATGAGAATTAGATGAGAAGTGCATGAGATTGCAGGAAAAAGCAGCACCGGGGAATTTACTCGAAAAGAGATCTACCGATCGGCACGCTCACTTTGGCGATAGACGGTCTTCCATGCACCGTCGAAATTCCTCAGAAGCAAATGCATCCGTAGGCTCTGTTTCGATAGAAAGGTACATGATCACACCACTCCTGTCCTTTGTGGCGACCGCTTCGCGATGTTTTTTGAGGCTTCAGGGGCTTCAGATTCCTTTTTCTTCCTTTGATCTTCGAGATACTGCTGGAGTTTGACCGGGAGTCCACGTTTCTTGGCAGACCGGCTCCGAAGCTTGGTGAGGGCTTTTGCAGCCAAGGCCTGTTTGAGGGGGAATCCCCACTTACGCTTGTACTCCTTGGGAGTCAACTGATGCGTTCTCAGATGGTTGGCGGTGATTTGCCTGAATTCAGCGCCACATTCGAGGCAGGTCACTCTGTCTTCCTGAATGGATCTTTGAGGATCGATGGGCTGGGAAGAGTCCATCTGAATGAAAGGACTCTCGGAAATCCCGCCGGGCAAAGGGACAGGTTTGTCGTCATCCTCCGCCCGACGCATTCTGTGCAAGGCATTGTAGACCCTCAGAAGGGCCAGTTCCATGTCCTCACATGACATTGTACGCACACTGACTTGTGCCTTTAAGAGGTCAACGGCGAGTTCAAGCAGCTTTTTGTCCATAGATACCCTCCTTTGTCAGCTCCTCAACGCGCATGACCCTGCCCTGCCCTGAATTTTTCAATTCCTGGACTTCGGCAGACAGTCCGGCATGAAAGATCGGATCTTCTATGTACTCACTATGCTTGCTTCTTGCTTGAATGTAAAGACATCAGTGTTGACAACTCTCAGGTTTTTTCCGGATGTTGGCCCAATAACAGGAATACTGATGAACACAGAGCTTTTTCCAATGAGCAGCAATACTTGTTCGGAAACGCTGTCCCATTTATCAAACCCTGGGTTCACATGCGAATTTGGGTCTCGGCAGGAGGCCATACGGACATGGAGTCACATATACACAGGATGCCGGCGGCTGTACTAGGTCATCTTGAAGATCTTTTCTATCGGGCGCCTTTCGGGTACATAGGCACGGTGGATCTTTTCGTTGTTCCAGTCTTCAGACACGTAGAGGTTGCAATAGCAGCTTCCATACTCCGCAACGTCTGGTTCCCTGTATACACAGGGACAGATAATGTCGCGATCCCATTCTCTGTCATTGGCAGCCAGTCTGCAGGGGCATGACATATAGCCGTATCGTTCCTTGTTGATCAGCAGGCCTTCCAGCAAATCGAAAACCCTTTCTTTGTCCTTGTTGAAATAGAAACCCTTTGCCTCCTGGGCTTTTTTCAGTAATTCGTAGAGATCCTGCGCATTCATCACAGATTCAGTGCCTCCTTGATCTCATCCTGTCTGAACCCGACGATCACCTTATTGCCGATGATGAGGGTGGGAAATGAGCAGTTGGGATTGATTTTCTTAACCTCCTCGATGATCTGCTTCCGCTCATCCCCCTCGAGTTTGTCCACATCGATGCACTCGTATTCGACTCCGCAGGCGTTCAGGTACTCCTTGGTATTTTTGCAGTGAGAACATGTGCTGAGAGCGTAAAGTTTCACATCGCATTCCGCCATATCCAATCCTCCGTTCCTTTTGATGGTTGATCATCTGAAGAATAGATTTTATCCTCGCGTCAGCTCCGAAATGGTCTATGCCCCCTCTGCGTCGATGGGATCATCCGTTTCCATTTCAGAGATACTACTACTCGGAGATACTACCACGGATTCCCGGGCGTGTCAGTGCGAAGTCGTACTTTACCGGGTCCTCCGGGGAAATACTCCTGAAGCCTTCGGTTATCTCCTGAGTCGTCTTCAAATCGGCCTGCTTCCTGCGTGTGAGACCCAGTATCCTTCCCATTCGATGCATATGCGTATCCACCGGTACAAGCAGGAGGGAGGGGGAAACGGTATGCCATACCCCGGGGTCCACATCGTCGCACCTTACCATCCAGCGAAGGAAGAGGTTCAGTCGTTTGCATGCACTCCCTTTTACAGGAGATGGAAGGAACATGCCCCCCGCCCAATCCATGCCCTCGCCCAGCTCCTCAACGAACAGGGTTAAGGCCTCCAATACTGAACTGTCTCCCTTGCCCAATTTTGCTGCAAAACATTCCTCAAGGGAGCCGTACCGGGTCACTATCCGCCGAAGTGCCTCCAGAAGCGCCGCCAATTCCTCTCCTGTGGTGAATCGATGCCTGAATCCGCAGAAATGAGCCTCGAAGGAGCTTCGGCGGTTATTCAGCAAATACTCTCGAGGGGAACGTCCCATGAATCCAAGGACGTTGGCGACGCTTCGATTAATCTGGGCCACTCTGCCGTAGGCAAGTGCGGAAGCGATGAATCCAACAATTTCACGGTCCCCGAAAGTATCATAGTCGTACAGGAACTCAAGGGGATCCGGATGGATGTAATTCCTCCGGTTATAGTGCCCATAGAGTCCATCCATCGCCTGCCTTGTGAATATGAGATGCCTTTGCCGAAAACCGGCCTTCAATCCACTCATCACGGCGCCAAACCCTTTCATCGCAACGCAGAGTCATCGTGAGCTCATCGGACAGAGGAACCTTAAGCATCGACCATGGTCGGAGTCAAGCTTGCTCTCTGCGCGTCAGCCAAGCTGGAATTTTCCAGTGTTCCGTATGGCCAGGCCTTTGTTTATAAAGAACAGCCTTCATTGCGAATGTATGAGAGCAGGTGGTTCCACACACCCCGTTCAGACAAAGAGGTCGTCAAAGGGGGCTGATCGCCCTCTGAGCATCTTCTTTCATCATATGACGGAATCCTTGTCTTCGTCGATACATCCTTGTGTCCGAAAAAAAGCCGGAATACTACAAGCATTTATACCTCGCCGCACGATGAGGATTGCAGGACTGTGGCAATTTCCGAGCAGGCTCATTTTTTACGTCTCAGTGCTTCCCCGATCTGCGAACACCTCCTGGAGAGCATCGATACAGCTAATAGACGCAATAACACCATGATTGGTGGTCATATGCCGGGGCCGGTTCAAGTCCGGGGACGATCGTTCGGTTCACGGCCGTTCGGTCGTACGGCGAGTGATTTGAGTTGCCAATGGGATCTGCCGATCCTTGGTGGCAGTACTGTTGACTCGGGGATATGATGGTTTCCCTCTCTTGAGGGGAAATGTTGGGGAGTGAAAGAATCAATGGAATCAAATTGATTCCCACGCCCATCTCAACACGAGCAAGGAGAAACGGGATGAAGAAGGCTTTTGAGTCAACGGCGTTGATCATTGGGGGACGGTAATCTTTATGAGGCAGCGGGTGTTTTTCATTTTGGCAAGTGTGTTTCTCTTTTTGGCTCTCCTGCTCTATATCCACGAAAGGCATCTAAAGGGGAAATCGGCCTATATCAAGGAAAACCTTGGAATACTCTCTCAGCAAATCGACGCCACGATTGAGAATTTGCGCAACTTCTCGCAATACGCCCATGAGCAGGTAGTGGACAGGTCCGAGGTCACCGGACTGATGGAAGAGGCGTGGCACGCCCTGGAAGCGGAGAGATCAGTAATTCGGAAGCGACTCTATGATTTGCTCCAGCCAGAATACGAGCACCTCCTCAGATTCAAATTCCGCCAACTCCACTTCGTATTTCCGGACAATCGCAGCTTTCTGCGCATGCACGCACCGGAGGACTTTGGCGATGATCTCAGCCAGACGCGTGCCACGATTCGGGTGGTGAACGAGACACACAAACCTGTCTCAGGTTTT
>JAAYUJ010000449.1 GCA_012517775.1 Deltaproteobacteria bacterium | reverse complement strand
TCTCGACGCTTTCTTGAGCACCATTCCCTCCGATCCCCGTTATCACATGGAACTGCGCACTGAATCTTACCTGGCCAAACCCATCTTCGAGGTCCTGGAAAAGCACGGGACCGGTCAGGTACTCTCCCATTGGACATGGCTACCGCCACTGAAACGGCAGTTCGACAAGGCGGGAAGACGGGTCCTCAACGCGGGAAGACGCCTCGTTGTCCGCCTCATGACCCCTGCGGGTACCCGTTATGAAGAAGCGTATGCCCGCGCTCATCCCTTCGACAAACTGGTGGAGGGAATGCTCCAGCCAAGGATGATCGACGATACGGTAGAGATCATGAAGGCAGGAATCGGCCAGGGGGCGCGGATACACGTCATCGTGAACAATCGGGCCGGGGGGAATGCCCCGCTCATTGCCCGCATGCTCGCTTCCCGCTTTCTGGAGGCTGCGGAGGGTGTAGGTCTTTGAGGCTTTCTCAGAAAGGTCTAAGCGTCAAGTCCCTCATCCGCCTTCAGGGCACCTGTCACAATGAAAATGCATCGTCCTCGTTGTAGATCGGGTTTCTTACCCGACATTGCATTGTCGGGATTGGAATCTCGACCTGCTTATTGAGAAAGTACGTCTTACCATGGACATCTTTCTTGAGAAGCGCAATCCGAGTTGAATGTCTCTTGGAAAAAAAAGCGATACGTTCTTATATTGACCAGGATTTCTGTCCGTTTCAGTTTCGTATGAATCGACTCGAACACTGCCCTGAGAATTCAAGGAAACAGGAGGAACCGATGGTTGAAGTGGGAGAAAAAGCTGGTGCTTTTTGCATGAACTCATCGACGGAAGAGGAGATCTGTCTGAAGGACCTTAGAGGCAAATGGGTCGTGCTGTTCTTCTATGTGAAGGACGGCACCAGCGGCTGAACTGCCGAGGCTCTGGAGTTTTCAGAGCTTATCGATGAATTTGAGAGCAGCGGAGCTGTCGTGTTTGGAGTGAGTCCCGACTCCGCGGGTTCTCATAAGAAATTCAAGGAGAAGCACAATCTCAAAGTGAACCTCCTGAGCGACCCTGAGCATAAGGTTCTTGAAGCCTATGGCGCCTGGGGAGCGAAGAAGATGTATGGGAAGGAGTACTTCGGCGTCATCCGGAGCAGTGTACTGATCGATCCTGAAGGCATAGTGAAGTTTGTGTGGCCGAACGCCAAATCTAAAGGTCACGCCGTGGAAGTTGTCGGCAAGTTGAAGGAGCTCACGGGATGAATCAAAGGTTGATCATCCTTGGAGCATTGTCGATGGGCTAAAGGGTGCTTCCTGAAGCAGGTTCGTTGACCGGATGACAACCGATCGCTGCTTGACTTTTATACGGCCCCTTATGATAATTCCACCATTGCCGGCCTGGAGCAGACACTCACGGCCGGGAATACAGGACAATCAGGAACTGCTGGCAAAATGATATCACCACAAAGAGCAGAAAGATCACGAACAAAGACGATTTTTGCTGTGATGACCGTGTCCTTGGCGGTGAAGTTCTGCTTTCTCAATAAGTAGGTCGGGATTCCAATCCCGACAGCGTTTGCATCCAGATGTCGGGTATGGAAACCCGACCCACGAAGCGGCCGTGCCAGGATTTATTGAGAGATGACATGTAATTAGGGAATCCCGGCAGGAGAATTGTTGCGACTTATTGCAGCGACTGAGGATGGATTTGAACAAGTCACCCGGCCCCTTGAGCTTTCTCAGCCAGAGCGTCACTGTGCGGCAGTGTAAAGACAGCGGAATGATGCTGGTGCTCATCTGCCTCATTGCGGGGCACTATTCGAAAGACGGGATGTGGGAGATTGCGGCGATTTCCTTCCTCGTGGCGGACCTGCTTTTTCCATCCATCTACAAACCATTGGCCCGTTTCTGGTTCGGCATCGGCCACATCCTGGGTATTGCAGTCTCCAGTCTGCTCCTTTCCCTCGTTTATTTTCTTCTCGTCACCCCCGTGGGAATGGTCCGCAGATTCCTCGGAGCGGATCCATTGCTCCTCAAATCCTGGAAAGCGCACAGCCGATCCGTTTTCAGCGTCCGCAATCACGTCTTCGGGCGGGAGGATCTGGAAAAGCCATATTGATATCAGAAGGTTATCCATGGATATTCTTAGCGATCTGTATGGATTCATGAAGCATCGAAAGAAATATTGGATGCTCCCCATCATCCTGACCCTTCTTGCCATCGGCGCTCTCGTTGTTCTTGGAGGCACATCGGCCGTTGCTCCTTTCATCTATGCCCTGTTCTAAGTCTTGAAACTGTTTCATGGCGAAACTGATCTTGGGTATTTCAGCCTTCTATCATGACAGTGCGGCAGCTCTGCTCTCGGATGGAGAGATTGTGGCGGCAGCGCAGGAAGAACGTTTCACCCGCAGGAAACATGATCTCTCCTTCCCCTCAAACGCTGTGAGGCATGTGCTCCATGAGGCAGGTGTCACCAGCCGGGAGCAGTTGTGTGCAGTGGCCTTCTATGACAAACCTTTTCTCAAATTTGAGCGATTGATCGAAACCTACCATGCTTTTGCTCCAAGAGGTCTGAAGAGTTTCCTCAAGGCCATTCCCGTCTGGATCAAGGACAAGCTTTTCATCCGAAGACTCCTGCAGGATGAGCTGGCATCTCTGTGTCCAGGCCGCGGCCCGGTGTTGTTTCCCGAGCACCACCTCTCCCATGCGGCCAGCGCCTTTTTCCCCTCTCCATTCGAGAGCGCCGCCGTGCTCACCATTGACGGCGTGGGAGAGTGGGCCACAACGACCATCGGCGTTGGGAAGGGGAACAGCATTCAGATCCTGAGACAGCTTGACTTTCCCCATTCCCTGGGACTTTTCTATTCCGCCTGCACCTACTACTGCGGTTTCAAGGTGAACAGCGGCGAGTATAAGCTTATGGGACTTGCTCCCTACGGCAATCCGGATTCCCCGGAAACCAGGAAGTGGAGAGAGCTGATTCTGGAGGAGATCCTTGATGTCCGGGAAGACGGCTCGATTCTTCTCAATATGGACTACTTCGCCTATGCCACCGGCTTGACCATGTGTCGTGATGCAAAATGGGAGCAACTGCTCGGGATCAAGCGCAGGGAAAAGGAATCGGAACCGACACAGCCTTACATGAACCTGGCTCTGGCGGCTCAGCAGGTGACGGAAGAGGTGGTTCTCCGGCTGGCGAGGACCGCAAGGGAATTGACAGGTGAAAGCCTTTTGGTGATGGCGGGAGGAGTAGCCCTCAACTGTGTCGCGAATGGCAGGATTCTTCGCGCCGGCCTCTTTGATGATCTGTGGATTCAGCCTGCGGCGGGGGATGCCGGAGGAGCCCTCGGAGCAGCCTATGCCGCCCATCACATATGGCAGGGTGAAAAACGGCAGGTCAACAACAGGGCGGACCTCATGAAGGGGGCCTATCTCGGCCCCCTATACAGCTCCCAGGATATACTGCGAGTGGCACGCCGATTTGCCGCTCCTCATGTTGAATACGGCGATTTTGACCTCCTCTGCCGGGATGTGGCCGAACTGCTGGCCGCCGGTCACTGCATCGGCTGGTTCCAGGGCAGGATGGAATATGGTCCCAGGGCCCTCGGCCACCGGAGCATATTGGGGGACCCGCGTAATGAGGAAATGCAGAGGCGGCTCAACCTGAAGATCAAATTCCGCGAGGGCTTCAGACCCTTCGCTCCTGCTGTACTGGAGGAGGATATCGGCGAGTATTTTGACCTGGACCGCCCTTCACCATACATGCTGCTGGTAGCCCCTGTCAGAGTGGAGCACCGGAAGCCCCTTCCCGGAGGATTCGCCCAAATGGGGTTGTGGGAGAGGCTCTATCACGTCAGGTCAGATATCCCGGCAGTCACCCATGTGGACTTCTCCGCGCGGATTCAGAGCGTGAACAGAAACATATCCGAGAGGTTCTGGAAGCTAATCCGCGCATTCAAGGAAAGGACCGGCTGCGGAGTCCTTGTCAACACAAGCTTCAATGTGAGGGGGGAACCCATTGTCTGCACTCCCGAGGACGCCTACCGCTGCTTCATGAGGACAGACATGGACATCCTGGTGATGGAAAACTACTTGTTCCGAAAGCAGGATCAGGCACACTGGCAAGATTCAGGGGACTGGCAGGCGAGTTATGAGCTCGACTGAGAAGAGAAGTCCTTCGGAAATCGCGCACTGGAGCTTGAAAAAGAAGGCTGTCTTCTCACTGCTCCCCCTCATTTGCCTGGTCCTGACCGCGGAAGTCCTTCTTCGGGTGGCAGCCTTCCAGGCCCGCTCTGAACATCCCCTGGCGGTGATGGAACTGGTGGAGGATTTGCAACATCGCATTGCAGTCGCAGCCGCCAAATGGAAAGTAGAGGGTCAGAACATACCCGAAGGAGCCTTCGAAGCTCTTTTTTCAGCAGAGGGAACAGAACTGCTCCGCGAATTCCGGAAGAGATACGAAGGGTATTTCCAACAGCTGGTGGAAGCAGTGGAGAAGGACGGTGTCAGGCTCATTCTCCTTTACTATCCCACGCGCTATCCTGGTGACAGCCTCCACGTGCTGGAAATGAACCGCGGCTTTTTCCACGAGCTCTGCGAGAAATACCGGGTGGATTTCCTGGACGTTTCCCCTGAATGCCTCAGATATCCTCAGGACGTGGTGACCCTCCTCCCCTGTGATTCTCATCCGTCACGATTCGGCAATCAGATCGTCGCCGATTCCATCGAGCGGTTCATAGGCCGCTATGACCGTCACCGGTCCCGTCTGAGCTTCGCGGAACGTCCCGGGCTTCTCGGAGACCTTCCACCCAATGTCCGGAAGATCTCCAAGATGAAATCCCAGCTGCCTTTCCGCCTGGTCACGAACAGCCAGGGATTGCGCATGTCCCATGATCTGGAGTTTCCAAAGAAAAAGCAGCGCATACTGCTCCTCGGCGATTCCTACACCTTTGGGGAACACCTGCACAATCAGGACACTCTTGCGGAGATTCTGAACAGAAAGATTCCCCAGAAGGAATTCGTCAACGGGGGCATCTGCGGGTATACCATTTCCGATGAAATCTCATTGTACGTGGAGCGGGCCAGGTACACGGAACCTGATCTGACGATTCTGCAGGTCCTGGACAACGATCTTTACGGCCTTTTTGCTTTCAAGCTCAACCAATTCGACAGGAAGAAACGGGTTCACACCCCGTCTCCCCTCGAAGAGCAATTTCTGGAAAGGCTGCGGGCAAAGGGGAAACAGACGTTCGCCAACCACCGAATGATCAATACAGAACCACGGCTGAAGGTCCTACCCTTGAAAGGTCCTTGGGGTAAGACTCCCCAAAAGAATGATGGAGTCTGAAGGCCTTGGGAAGCCTGTTTTCTTCGGGCAGTTGCCCTGCCGGCTTTTGCTTTCTCAAGGAGTAGGTCGGGATTCCAATCCCAACAGCCTTTGCGCCAATGTGTCGGGTATGGAAACCCGACCTACAAGGTAATCTTTATCTGGACTTATTGAGAAATTACGAAAGCTTATCCACACAAGGTCTTCCTCATGAGATAATGAGAAACCATCCATTCCTGCCCATTTCGGAACCCCCATAGCTCGGCGACCGCCAGAAAAAACATTCTCCACCTGTGAAACCATCGACGTGCATTCTTGCTGCCGTATATCTCCCTGAGGATTGGAAGCACGGCGTTGCGCTGCCTGTCCAGGTTGGAAAGCCATGCCTCCGCCGTTTTACTGTAATGAAGCCCACTGACCCGCCAGTGGCTCTCCACACAGAGATCCTCCTGGAAATACAGCAGGAGAGAATCTGAGGGCATCATCCCGCGCGTAAAGAAATGACTCCCTATCCAGTTGTCTTCACTATCCCCCTCGAAAAAGTAAGGAAACTCCCGATGGGCAAAGATGTGCATGAAAAACCTGCCTTCGGGCCTGAGCCAACCTGCGATGCGTGAGAGGAGAAGCTTCCAGTTCCGCATGTGTTCAAACATCTCTATGGAAATCACCCGGTCGAAGGTGCGGTCTGTCTCGAACACATTGATGTCCGCCGAGATAATCTCCAAATTCTGAATATCCCGTTCTGTGCGGATTTGAAGGATGAAATCTCTCTGGGAAGTGGAATTGGACATGGCAAGGACACGACATCGAGGATACTTCTCGGCGATCCAGAGGGAAAGGGCACCCCACCCGCATCCAAGCTCCAGAATGGCCATGCCGTCTTGAATCTGAGCCCTCTCACAGGTGAGGGCCAGCATGGCCACTTCCGCCGCATCCAGAGAGGCGATGCCGGGCGGCCAGTAGCAGGCGCTGTACTTCATCCGCTTCCCAAGCACCTTCCGAAAAAATGCTGGAGGCAACTCGTAGTGCTGCTCGTTGGGCTTATGAGTATCGATGGCAATGGGCCCGTCGCGCAGCCCGGCCACAAACTGGCGCAACATAGCCAACTGCAGTTCGACGTCACGGCGATCCTCCATATTGAGGCGCCTTCTGTCCAGTCGCCGTATTCCAAACCGGATGAGCGGATCAGGAATCAAACCGAGCTCCGCAAGTTGGTTCAGGCCGATCACGGTATCTCCTCATTTTTAAGACGGGCAAAAGAGGCCTGGAGTGTCCACGATGCAGGAGGTCTCTTTCTATGAGACTGAGAATCCAAAATACCACCAATAGCGCCATGATCATCAAAAAATTGCATGCCGGCCTCAAAAAGAAGCATCCGTCGCGCGCCTCTCTCAGACTAGAAATTCGCCCCCGAGGAAGTGGAGTGTTCACACAGCGGGGGTACCCCCTGGGGGATTCGTCATTATTTTATATGTGTGTTGCGGAACGTTAAAGCTCCCCTGATTCGGTCAAAAAGTGGCATGAGGATCCATCGGGCGGAATCGAGAGGAACAGGGAAAAAGCTTCAGGAATGAGCCGGGGTAACCGATGGATTTTACAAGAGCATCTAATGGGGAGGAGGTTCAAATGATTCGGAAGAGCTTGATTGCAGCGGGTTTTTCAATCCTCTTGCCTTTCCTGGTGTCCATCGGTTCGGCAGACGACTCCGTTGTGAACCGATCGACGGGTAATTCCAGCACAAACACGCAGATTGCCCTCGGGCGGAACAACGCCTCCGAGTCCTTTCCAATGTTGAATCGGAGTAAACGCGGGTGGACCTTTCGCGCTGTCACGACAAAAGAGCTCGACCGACTCAGCGAAAGAGACCCGGATCTCTATCCTGTGGCAGCGATGGAAATCCTCGCGCGCATCAACACCCGTGCACGTTATCACATCGCGGAAGATGTGAAAAGCGGGCGACCTCTGCGTGTTCCGGACGACTTCACTCTTTACAAGGACTGGTCTCCCGTGCCCGATTACATTCCAGAGGCGGCACAAATTCCAAAACTCGTGCTGATTGTGAAAGACATCCCCTTTCTGGGCTGGTATGAACATGGGAATCTTGTGAAAGACAGTCTGATCTGCATCGGAAAGAAGGATTCCTGGACCAGAGCGGGGACATACAGGATTTTGAACAAAGACAAGGACCACATTTCCCGCAGTTACACCAATGCGTACGGGGAACCCGCACCGATGCCCTGGGCATTGAGGATTTACGAGCATGTATGGATCCATGCGGGGGACATTGAAAAGGGTTATTGTTCTCATGGCTGTATCAATCTCCCCTATTTCCCTGCAATCGAGCTCTTCAAATGGGCAGATTCGAGCACCGTGGTACGTATCATTGATTCGATGCACAGATGATTGCAGCTCCCCTGAGATGGCGGTTTGAATACAGGGGGCGAAAAGACCCTGTGGTGAGCCTGTTGCCCGCCGGCGGCATGATGAGAACTGCTAAGTCTCACTCATGCTCACCAGAGGTCCCGCCATTATCTGCGCCGAGGTTTTCATCCCCTACCAGGCACAACCCGCGCCATTTTCTCATCAGAACCTGCCGCATGATTTCCATCTCATGACCTGAGTCCTGGTGACTTTTAAAAAAGTCCAGATAATGACCTGTCTGTAGGTCGAGTTTCCATACCCTGCACCACGGCACAAAGGCTGTCGGGATTGGAGTCCCGACCTGCCTCCTGAGAGACGACGTGTTCTGACCCATACGGCTTCCACAGGAAGGGCACGAGAAGTCATTTCTGTGGTAGTGGTATGGTATCTCTCACAAAATGGCTTGACGTGAAGGGGAAAGTCATGGAAGTGTTCTTTTTTACCCGCCGCATTCTTTCCAGGGCAGAGACAGGGTATGTTCAGAGAGGAGTTGGGAATGAAACCGGGTGAGCAACTCGTTACGGCGCTCTATGTTCACGATCTGAGGAAATCTCGGGACTTTTATCAGTCGCTCGGCTTTAAGCTGAACAGACAGGACAGAAACTTCACGGAGCTGGAATGGGATGGCGCACTCTTATTTCTTGTTGAAATGCCTGACGCACCCACGTCGCCGATTCAGCCGGTGGGCAATATCCGCATCCTGGTCTCCAACGTCGATGAGCATTGGGAACGGTGCAAGAGGCTGGGTGTGGAAATCCTTCGCCCCATCGAAACGCGTGACTATGGCCTGCGTGACTTTCTTGTTGGGGGACCCGACGGCCTGAGCATCCGCTTCGCAACTCTTGTGAAAAAGTGAGAGGCACTGGAGGAGGAGATCTGGTGATCCGAAGTTGCATCGTGGGAATTGGGAGCTATGTGCCGCCACGAGTCGTAAGCAACGATGAACTGGCGCGGATGATGGATACAAGTGACGAATGGATACGGACCAGGACGGGGATCGTGGAGCGACATTTTGCGGAAGAGGGTGTCAGCTGCTCCGATCTTGGACTGGAAGCAAGCAAGCGGGCATTGACCGACGCAGGCATGACCCCAGGGGACCTCGATTTCATCGTCTTTGCCACCATCAGTCCCGACCATCATTTTCCCGGCACTGGATGTTTTCTGCAGGCGAAGCTTGGGGTCGCACCCATCGGATGCCTTGACGTGCGGAATCAGTGCACGGGGTTTCTTTACGGCATGGCCGTCGCCGATGCCCTCATTCGTGTGGGAATGTACAAGAACATCCTCGTAGTGGGATCGGAAGTCCATTCCAGTGCCCTGGACTTCACGGATGAGGGCCGTGATGTCGCCGTTCTATTTGGTGACGGGGCTGGTGCGGTGATCATGTCTCCATCGGATGATCCCAACCGTGGCATCCTTTATTCGGAGCTCCATGCGGACGGACGATTTGCCAGGGCCCTCTTCATGTCGGTATGGGATATATCCCGAAAGCCGTTCATCACCCCCGACGTTTTCAGTACACGGGAAATCTGGCCCCAAATGGACGGAAGAGCTGTATTCAAGAACGCAGTCATCAAGCTCGGGGAACTGGTGGAGAACACCCTGAGGAACTGCAGAGTCAAACCGGAGGAAATCAAGATCGTCATCCCGCACCAGGCGAATCTTCGGATCAATGATCTCCTCGCCGAAAGGTTGGGGTTTCGGCCTGGAACATTTGTCAATAACATCCAGAAATATGGCAATACCACGGCCGCCTCTATTCCGCTGCTGCTGGACGAGACTTACCGCGCCGGCACCATCCAGCGAGGTGACCTCATCCTGCTCATCGCTTTCGGTTCCGGTTTTACCTGGGCTTCATCGCTTATGAGGTGGTAGACCGGCTGCATATGCAAGGTGGGCAAACAGGAGCACATCTCAACAGGATTGACTTTCAATCCGTTTCAACCATAGAGTATATAAGTTCCATGAGATAAGATCTTTCGACCATTTCCACTGCTCATCCGTGAATGTGGCCGCAATAGCGTCCGTGATGAACTACTGGGTTGAGGAGGCCTTTTGGGGAATGAAGCATACCCTTTCCGTTCTGGTTGAAAACAAGCCTGGCGTGTTGGTTCGCGTTGCCGGACTCTTTAGCAGGCGCGGCTTCAATATTGACAGTCTCACCGTCGGTCGCACCGAAAACCCGGATGTCTCCAGGATGACCATTGTTGTTGAGGGAGACGATAAGTTCATCGAACAGGTCACCAAGCAATTGCATAAGCTCATTGACGTTATCAAGATCAGCGACATTTCCACGGAGGAGTATGTCGACCGGGACCTCGTTTTGATCAAGGTTGCTGCGGAACCCAGTCAGAGAGTGGAGATCATGCAGATGACCGGCGTTTTCAGGGCGCGCGTCGTCGATCTGGGACGTAAGACCATCACCCTGGAATGTACAGGAAATGAAGGGAAGATCAACGCATTCGAGGAATCTCTTCGCCCATACGGCATCAAAGAGCTTGTTCGAACCGGAAAGGTGGCCATGCTCCGCGGAAGCAAGCTTTCCGGCGAAGGAGAGGCCACGGGCCGAAAAAGGGGCGAGGAGTGAGCCGAATCCCCATGAACTATGTGTGAGCAACAAAAAGGGAGTAACAGCCTTGGAAATGACAGTGGCTGAAGCCATCGTGCGCTGTTTGGAGAAGGAAGGCGTAAAAGTCGTCTTCGGGTATCCCGGAGGAGCCATCCTGCCTGTCTATGATGCCCTCTACCATACGTCAGAGATCAAGCATGTGCTGGTCCGCCATGAGCAGGGGGCTGTGCATGCGGCAGACGGTTATGCAAGGGTAACTGGAAAGGTGGGGGTTTGCATGGCCACTTCGGGCCCCGGTGCGACAAACCTCGTGACGGGTATCGCCAACGCATACATGGATTCCATACCCATCGTGCTCTTCACGGGGCAGGTGCCCACCAGCCAGATCGGCACGGATTCGTTCCAGGAGGTGGACATAACCGGGATCACCCTTCCCATCACCAAGCACAATTACCTGGTGAAAAACCCGAACGAAGTACCCTCCATTGTGAAGAACGCTTTCCATATTGCGTCCACGGGCCGACCGGGTCCCGTGCTCATCGATCTCCCCAAGGATGTAACAACGGCCACAATCGACTTCAAGTATCCAACCACGGTAAAGCTCAGGGGCTACAAGCCCACCTACCGGGGCCATCCATACAAGATCCGTGAGGTGGCCGAAATCATAAGGAAGAGCAGGAAACCCGTCATCTACGCCGGTGGAGGCATCCTGAGCGCCAATGCCGCCGATGAACTCCTTCAACTGGCAGAGACAATTTCCGCACCAGTGACCAATACCTTTATGGGACTTGCCAGCTTCCCGGGCAATCACCCCCTGTTTCTGGGCATGCTCGGACTTCATGGGACACGCTATGCCAATTTGGCCGTGACGGAATGCGATCTTCTCATCGCACTGGGCGCGCGCTTTGATGACCGCGTTGTCCTCAAGCTCGGTACCTTTGCTCCCAACGCCACCGTTATCCATATCGACATCGATCCCGCAGAGATCGGAAAGATCATCAACACCCACGTTCCCCTGGTGGGTGATGTAAAGCTCGTTCTGAAGGCTCTGATTCCATTGCTGGAAAGAGTGGACCGTTCGGAATGGCTGGAACGGATAAAGGAACTCAAAGGACAATATCCACTGACCTACAGGGACGAAGGTGGGCTGAAACCTCAATTCATCATCGAGGAGCTCTGCCGTCTCACGGAGGGAAGGGCCATCGTGGTAACCGACGTCGGGCAGCACCAGATGTGGGTTGCGCAGTATTACCATTTCAACGAGCCCAGGTCTCTTGTTTCTTCCGGGGGGCTCGGCACCATGGGGTTTGGGCTGCCCGCCGCCGTAGGTGCATCCATGGCGGAAATCGGAAAGCAGGTGATCCTCGTCACCGGGGATGGAAGTATCCAGATGACCATGCAGGAACTGGGCACTCTCATGGAGCAGAGGCTGCCCCTGAAGATTTTCATCATGAACAATTACAGCCTTGGAATGGTGCGCCAATTGCAAGAATTCTATCATGAGGGCCGCTACATGGCGACCACCTTCCGCTTTCATCCCGACTTCGCTTTGCTTGCTAAAGCCTATGGCATTCCAGGTTATACAATCCAGACCCATGAGGATGTCGGGCGTCTTCTCCCTGAGATCCTGTCCGCTCCGGGCCCGGCCATTGCCAATTGTCTGATTCCCCAGGAGGAAAACGTTCTCCCCATGGTACTCGCAGGAAAAGGAATTCATGAGGCCATCGATTGAGACGCAGGAGAGCCTGGACACGCAACCAGGGCTCCTTCTTTCACCAGACTGCAGTGCTGCTTTCCGCGATCACCGCTTGCTGGACGGTTTTCGACCTCATATGGCTGCAGTGGAATTCCACGGTTGACAGGAACCTGTGAACGCGGTGCCAGCTCATATGGAACTTGTTCCCTTTCGAGACGAAGAGATTGCCATCCTGAGGCATTCCATAGAGATTGCGGAAGACCTGATCAGCAACTACTACAGGATCTCCACTTCCGAGTGGAAGCGCTATCGATACGACATACAGTCCCTGAAGGATTTGAGAGAAGAAGAGATCACCGATGCTGCGTTTGCTCAGATCCACCGTTACTCCACATCCCCGCAGCAGCGGCTCAGAGGAAGCGAACACGGTGATTTTTTCAAGATCTGCCTTCAGGACCATGTGATACGGAGAGCCATCCAGCGAGACCCTCATATCCTCCTCCTACCTCTTACAACGTACATCATCACCCATGAATTGATCCATGTCGTGCGTTTTGCCAAATTTCTCCAACGCTTCGACACCACGAACGCGGAACAGGAAGCCGAGGAAAAGCGCGTCCACGCAATCACTTTCACTCTTCTTGATAACTACCAGATCAGGGGAATGTCCGACGTTCTCAAAGCGTTCAGAGATTGTCGGACGATGGAGACATTCCTGGGCTCGCAGGGGTGAGGAGCAGACCGCATCCATGATGTTGCGGAACAGGAGACGCTTCGCGGTACATCAGATTTCGTGTTTCTGCTTTGGCTTGTCATTTCAGCACGTTCCCATGCAGGACAACCCGCGCAAGAAGCAGTAACGGCCGTCGTCGGTCTTCAGGGAAGCAGCGGTTCGAGCATATAGATCAGATCGCTTTCCCGGCTGGGATAGGGACTTACGATACTCTGCCGGCGAAGTTCATCCACCGTCAGACCACATAGCATAGCGTGCTTCACGGTATTGACAAGACCGGTTGCACTGTCGGAAAGAAAATGCGCCCCGAGAATGCGGCCATCCCTGCCTGCAAGGATCTTATAAGCGGCATGTTTCAGACCGATTCGCCTGTAGGTCGGCCATCCCAGATGGTCGGCGGCGCTTTTGTAGTACTCGGTGCCATCGCTTCTCAGAGTGTCCTCCGTCTTGCCGATCATGCCATACTGAGGATAGGTGAATAGAATGGACGGCGCAGCTTCATAGCTCATACCGGTAGCTGTGGTGTGATGGATATCGGCAAGAATGGCTTCCGCCGCCACGTGGGCTTCATAATCTGCAATCCGTGCCAGTTGAATCGTGGCCGCACAATCCCCCACAGCGTACACACGCTGATTGGATGTCCGCATGAACGCATCGACGGTAATCCCCCTGGAGGTATATGCTATCCCGGCGGCATCCAGGTTCAGATCTTCCATATTGGGTACGCGACCAGCCCCATGGACCACAAGGTCGGCGGCAAACTGATCGCCGGATGCCGTGGTAAGGGCAAAACCCTTTTCATGCTTTTGAACTGAGACGATCTGCACTCCGGTGTG
>JAAYUJ010000055.1 GCA_012517775.1 Deltaproteobacteria bacterium | reverse complement strand
GGATGGCCTTATTGTCGCCACGCCGACCGGGTCAACCGCCTACAATCTTTCAGCGGGCGGCCCCATCATGTACCCTTCCGCCCAGGCAATCATCCTGACTCCAATTTGCCCCTTTACTCTTGCAAACCGCCCCATCATCCTTCCCGCTCATGTGACCGTTTCCATCGAACCGATGGCACAGATCAAGCGTTTGACCCTTACCTGCGACGGGCAGGTGGGGTGTGCCCTGGCACCAGCCGACCGTATCGTGATCTCCGCAGATGCGAACCCCGTTCGCTGCATCAGGACGCCCCTTGTTGACTACTTCGAAATTCTGCGGTCCAAGATGAAGTGGGGCCAAAACTAGATATGCTGTAAGGGGAGTTCCAAGCAGACTCTCTTTCCCCCGCTAAAGCGCGCGCATCCATTCCGGACGAAGTGATATCCTTCCTTCCAGAGCAGCATCAATGGTGGCCAGAGCTTTTTCCTTGTCCCCCGGCATCCTCACTTTCAGGGGCAGATAATTGGATGCATGATTGGCAAAGAACAGTCCCCGTGACAACTGGGTGTGGAAAAGCATTTCTCGTAGCTCACGCAGAAGCTCCGGCATGCTGATCAGTTCAAACCTGCCTTCTTCAATACTGCGTCCCATCTCTGTATTCGGCAGTACCATAAGGGTGAGGACCCCCACATAATTCGGATCCATGGCACTGAGTGCCTCTCCGGTGGCCCGGGCATGTTCAAGGGATCTTCGACGTCCTCCCAGACCCAGTATAGCCGTTACAGAGAGCTTCACACCGGATTCACGCACTCTCCTTCCCGCTTGGACAATGCGCTCTGGAGGCACTCCCTTCCGCACTTCCTCAAGCACCCGGCCATCTCCGCTTTCCAGGCCCATATAGACAATGCCCAAGCCCAGTTCCCGCAATTCTTCCAGCTCTTCCCGCGTCTTCCGGAGGATGCTCTTGGCATTCCCGTACAGCCCCACTCTCCGGACCCACGGCATTTCCTCACGGATCCTGGATAGAATGCGGACGAGTCTTCTCTGAGGAAGTATCAGTGCATCACCGTCCGTGATGAAGACACGGTGAAGAAACGGGAAGTGCATTGCCGCATAGCGAATATCCGCATCGATGACGGAATCATCCTTGATACGGAAGCGGACTCCCTTGTATGTTCCACAGAAAGTACACTTGTTGTGGGAACATCCGACCGTTACCTGCAACAATATGCTTTCCGCCTCGCTCGGAGGGCGAATGATAATCCCTTCGTAGTGCATCCCATCCATACAGCAGGACTCTCCTCTCCATCACGGATTTGTTCTCAAGCTGTCTGGGTCGCGAATGTTCTGTTCGTCAAATGACTTCTCAATAAGTCCATGTAACGACAGCTTTGTAGATCGGGTTTCCATACCCGACACATTGGAGCAGAGGGTGTCGTGATTGGAATCCCGACCTACTTATTGAGAAAGCACCTCGTCAAAAATGATGCTACCGAAAAAATTGAGAAAACACCATGAATTGCTATTCCAGTGAAAGCCGAACACACATGAAATTTCCGTCCATCAATGAGTATGCCTTCTTCCTGTTTCTGAAAATATGGTAAGAATCCCAGCTTCAACCCGTAGCGATGGAGCATGTCTTCACTTCGACTGCCCATCGCAAAGCATTTCGATAGAGTTCAAGACGGCAGCATAAAGCTGCAAAGATGGGATCGCATGGATAGAACAGATCAGGAACTGCCGCCGGATGCCAAGTGCACCCGGTGCCGCGGCAGGGCTGCCATCCGCATGCCCAGTCACCACGCAAACTTCTGCTCTCAATGTTTTGTTCACTACTTTCGAAACGCGGTAAAGCGAGCCTTGAAGGTCCTCGGATTTTCAGAACCTGTTCCCCTCATGGTTGCTATTTCCGGAGGAAAGGACTCTCTTGCCCTGTGGTCGGTGCTCCACGACTTGGGGTATCCTACCAGGGGCATTCACATCAATCTGGGAATCGACGTCTTCTCGGATGCCTCCGAGGAAGTGGTCCGGAGGTTTGCGCAGGAAAGGGGCCTTTCCTATACCGCGTATTCCCTCCGTCAAGTCTTCGGGTACACTCTCCCCGAGATCAAAACACGCACCCGCCGAAAAATCTGCGGCGTCTGTGGTCTTCTCAAGAGGCAGCTGCTAAACCGCCTGACCATTCAGGAAGGTTTTCGAAACCTGGCCCTCGGGCACAATCTCGACGATGAGGCAGGCCGGCTCCTCGGAAACATCGTACGGCATCGCTATCAATACTTTCCCAAACAATATCCCCTTCTTCCCTCCAGCCACAGCCGGATGCCCACCAAACTGAAGCCGCTTTACCGCCTGGAAGCGCATGAAATCAGAACATACTGCGGTCTGAGCGGCATCATGCCCATCGAGATCCCCTGCCCTCTTTCCAGGGGGGCTACAAGCCACAGTTACAAAGAGGCTCTCGATTTCCTGGAGGCGAGGATGCCGGGCACCAAGAGGGATTTCCTCTTCTCCTACGTGGAGAGGCGAGAGCCGCCACATGCGAAACCTGACTTCGGCACCTGCAAACATTGTGGCGAACCGGCCTACGACGATTCTTGCAGCGTCTGCAATCTGGCCGATCGCCTCAAAAACACAAGACCGCAGCCTCAGGGAGACTGAAGCTCAGGGGCGCAATGTGAGCTTCAAAGCTTCCGAGATGACCTGGAGCTCATGGAAGGTCACGTCCTTCCGCAAATGAGGGGGTATGTCGATCAGGTCTTTCGCGTTGGCTTGAGGAATGAGAATTTCCTTTATTCCCGCACGTCGAGCAGCAAGAGCTTTTTCCTTGATCCCACCAACCGGGAGAATATCTCCTCGAAGAGTGATTTCCCCTGTCATGGCCACATCCCTGCGCACTTCCCTGCCACTGAAAAGGGAAGCCAGCGCAACGACGAGAGAAACTCCCGCAGAGGGACCGTCTTTGGGCACAGCCCCTGCCGGCACGTGCACGTGGATGTCAGAGCGGTCAAACGATTCTTCCTCTATTCCAAGATCAGCGGCATGGGCCCTGATGTATGTCAGGGCGGCGGCTGCCGACTCCTTCATGACGTCCCCCAATTGCCCCGTGAGAGTCAACTTCCCGTGACCATTGGTTTTCAAAGTCTCGATGAAGATGAGGTCACCGCCGGCCGGAGTCCACGCAAGTCCCGTACTGATCCCCGGTCCCCACGAGCGTGTGGATGTCTCCGGCATAAACCGAACGGGACCCAGGATCTCCTCGATTTCTTCCTTTCTTACAACCATCCGTCCTTTCTTCCCCTCGGCGATCTGTCTGGCCAAATAGCGGCCCACCGATGCGATGCTCCTGTTGAGATTACGAACGCCGGCCTCCCTGGTGTAAGAACGGATAATCTCCAGAATGGTCTCGTCTTCAATGGAAATATCGTGGACCTTCAGACCGTGATCCTCTATCTGTCGCACAACAAGATAGCGCTTGGCGATCTCAAGCTTTTCCTCTTCCGTATATCCAGGGATCTCGATGACTTCCATCCGGTCTCTCAAAGCCGAGGGAACCGTATCCATCATGTTGGCGGTTGCGATGAACAGGACTCTGGAGAGATCGAAGGCAACTCCCAGGTAATGATCCGAAAAAGCGAAGTTCTGCTCCGGATCCAGAACCTCGAGCAAGGCAGAGGATGGATCGCCTCTGAAATCGGCCCCCACCTTGTCGATTTCGTCCAGAACAAATACGGGATTGTTGCTTCCAACCTTCTTGAGACCCTGCACAATGCGCCCTGGTAGTGCCCCAACGTAAGTGCGGCGGTGCCCCCGGATTTCCGCTTCATCCCTCAATCCCCCCAGCGAGAGGCGAACGAATTTACGCCCCATGCTGCGTGCTATGGACTGTCCAAGGGATGTCTTCCCTACGCCCGGAGGACCGACAAAGCAGAGGATGGGCCCTTTCAAGTCCTGTTTCAGCTGAAGCACTGCAAGATACTCGAGCACCCTTCGCTTGACCTTTTCAAGATTGAAATGGTCTTCGTCAAGTACTTCCGCTGCCTGGCGCACGTCAATGGTGTCCTGGGTTGATATGCTCCACGGCATCTCCAGCAACCAGTCCAGATAGTTTCGCGAAACGGTGTATTCCGAAGAACTGGGAGCCATGCGAGCAAGACGTTCGATCTCCTTTTCCGCAGCCGCACGGGCGTCCTGCGGCATGTCCGTGTCATCCAACTTCACCAGAAGCTCCTGAATCTCCGGGCTTTTATCATCCGTCTCACCCAGTTCCCCCTTGATGGCCCGCAGTTGCTCCCTGAGGAAGTACTCACGCTGACGCTTGTCCATCCCTGCCTTGACCCGTTCCCTAATTTGCTGAACGAGCTCGAGCTTCTCAAGTTGCCTGGCCAGGTAGAATGTTGTTCGCTCAAGAGCAGTATGCAGATCGGGCAATTCCAGAATGGTCTGTTGTTCAAGAACAGTGAGATTGAGATTGGATGCAACGATGTACACCAGCTGAATGGGACGTTCCACGTTCAAAGCCACCAAACCCAGCTCGGATGGAAGATTGGCCAGTCCGACAAATCTCTCGAATTCGGTCCGCAGATTGAGCACAAGCGCTTCAATTTCTGCACTGACCGTCCTGTCCTCCGGCACCGCCTCAACGCGGGCCACCCAATAGCCGTTGGACATCTCCAGATCCCGTATTCGCACCCTCTCCAGAGAGCGCACGATGATCTGGTAGCTCCCGTCGGTTTGCTTCATGAGCTTGATGATACTGGCCATTGTCCCCGTCTCGAACAGGTCGGCAGGGCCTGGTTTCGGCAGATCCCTGTCCTTTTGCGCAACCACAGCCAAAAGATGATCCGACATGAGGACTTCATCAACAAGACGCTGAGAACTGGCCCTCTTTATATCGATCGGCAATACAAGATCGGGAAAAAGGACCATGTCTCCAACTGGGAGGACCGGCAGCCTCTCCGGGATGGCGTCGGTCTTTGCGGTCTGATCTGTGGTTTCCAGGGGCATCACCATCTCCAATCATCTTTGGTGCAAGTGCACACAAACGGTCATACTGTTCGTATTCGAGACCCCGGTGGACATCTTGGACAGGCAGGCCACTTTTGCACGGGACTGAAGCGGACAAGATTAGAAAAGGTCCAGTCAATTCCGCTCAGATGCACTATTCGCTTTTCAGGCTGACCTGGACGCTCTGTGGCCTTTTCGACTTTGGCAGGACCACTTCAAGAAAGCCGCGCTGGTACTCGGAATGGGCACTGTCCGCATCCAGCTCCAGGGGAAATCGAAACACCCTTTGGAAAGGGCCGAAGTCGATCTCCAACTGGTGGACCCCTGTACAAGAATCGATCTGAGGGCGACGTCTCGAACCTTTCAAGTGAAGAATATTCCCCTCCACGATCACCTCGATCATCGAAGAATCTACTCCGGCAAGGTCCACAAACACATGGTATGCCTTTTCCGTCTCGTGGATGTCCGCAGCTGGAGTGAAGCAGCGCTCACCCGAGAAACAGGACGAAACCCGCCGTGGAGCCAGATTTTCCAACCATCTGTACATCCGGCGGTGGATGTCCGCGATTTCCCTATTCCAGTCATAGGGAGACATGACTCACCTCCTGATCTGCACTTCCTCCAAGCCCCCATGCGCCTGCCACGGGCATGACGGAGAAGCGCCCTCATTTCCCAGTAAGGCGTCCGGCTGGGCAAAATTTTCTCATAATATTCTTATACTATTTCGAGGGAGACAACCATACCGTCCTGAAGCAGTAGAGAACTATCTGTGAAGGACCGGCACCTTCTCAATAAGCAGGTCGGGACTCCAATCCCGGCGGCGTTTGCACCCAGATGTCGGATATGGAAACCCGACCTGCAAAGGAGCCGTAACCCGGACTTATTGAAAAGCTACACGGGCTGTTGCCCATGGCGG
>JAAYUJ010000448.1 GCA_012517775.1 Deltaproteobacteria bacterium | reverse complement strand
AATATGAAACGGGCCACTGGCAATCCGGCGCAACTCGCAGACATGGGCACCGCAACCCACAGCTGCACCTATATCCGCCGCCAACTGACGGATATAGGTCCCTTTGGAGCATTGTGCCTCCAGAACGGCCCTGGGCCATTCGTAGCGCACCAGGTTCAGTCTCTCGATCTGCACCTCTCTTGGAGGAACATCCACCGAGATGCCGTTCCGGGCCAGTTTGTAAAGGCGATTGCCGTTCCATTTCACCGCGGCGAACCGGGGGACCTTCTGAAGAACCTTCCCGCGAAATCTATCGAGAGCTCTCTGCAGAGTATCTGCAGAACACGCTTCACCGTCATACCTTTGCAGAATTTCACCCGTATTATCGAGGGTATCCGTTACAATGCCGAGGTGTATGACAAAACGGTAGACTTTGTCCTGGATCTGCAGTTGATCGCTGATGCGAGTCGCCTGATTGATGCAGACCAGCAGGACACCTGTGGCAAAGGGATCAAGAGTCCCGCAATGCCCCGCTTTCCTCACGGAAAGGCTCTTCCTCACCCTGGCCACTGCATCAAAAGAGGACATCCCTGCGGGTTTGTCCACCACAAGCACACCGCTTACCTCCGTTCCACAGCAGAACAAAGAACGTTCCATTTCATTTTTCATGGGGATCTCTTCCCAGAAGGCAGATCACATGCTTTCGCATGAAACACAGAAACAGGCCGCCTTGGCCGCCTGGGGCTGCTTCACCGCTAACGGCTTCGATCCTCAAGTTGGAAATCCTCGTGAAGCTTCAGGTTTGCGATGCCGTTTTCCTCGAACTCCCTGGCATACTTCTCTTCAAGCACGAGCAATTTTTCGAGCCTTTCCTTAACGCTCATGTTGTTCAGAGACTCCAACCCTTCCTGAACCGTCAGGTCTCTGTCAGCAAGCCTTGAAATCAGCTCCTCCCAGAAATGGTCATTCTCGTAATCCTCGATAAAGGACATGTATCCGGACTGCTCTTCGTACTCTTCTGTGATTATGTTCTGGCCAAGCTCGGCGTCATATCGGATGAGATCCTCCATGCCCGCTTCTCGGGACAGGGCATACAGTTTCTGCTGCAGGTCCCTGTAGCCTTTCGTCTCCTCGGGCGAATCCGATCTGTAACTGTGAAGAACCCAGTCGGCGATCTCAAACATGTCCACCAGGAGCCGGTATTCCTTGTTTGTGATGTCTATTCTCACGGTTTTTTCGATCCTCTGCGATGCTCATGATCCTTACCATCGATGGCGTAAGAATCGGCCAACTCATGATTCATCGACTTCAGCAGAACCCAGAAGGTAAGCGATCGCTTTCCCCGTAAATTCCGATCGGATTCCTTCAAGGTTCCCGTTTACACGAAAAGCTGCAGCCCTCCTGTGACCTCCCCCATTGTACCTCTGGGCGAAAACGGCCACATCCACCCTGTCTTTCGACCTCAGGCTCACATGGATTATTCCCCCCTCTTCCTCCCGAAACAGCATGGCCATGGTCACCGGCTGCACCGATCGAAGATGGTTGATGAACCCCTCACTCTCCGCAGGCGTTGTCCCGGTATCTGTAAACATTCGCAGACTGAGCTCCCCTGTTGCCAGACGGCCGTCTGCATGGAAGGAAACGGATGAAAGCATCCGAGCGAGAAGATGAAGCGTTTGAGGAAGGGCGGATTCAAACACACGTTCCGCAATCCCTGATGGGTCGGCACCCGCCTCCACGAGCTTTGCGGCGATCTCCAGAACACGGCGGTTGGTATTTGAGAAGCGAAACGAGCCTGTATCGGTCATCAAGCCGGTATACAGCTGACAGGCAATTTCGGGGTCAATGACCAAGCGCATGCGATTGAACAAATCGTAAAGCATCTCACAGGTGCTGCTCGCGGAGGGATCAACCCAGGAGATATCCCCGAAAGGATTCGCACTCACGTGATGATCGATGTTGATCAGCAGGGGCATCCCCTTGGTATACGCGGCCAGGCGGGCGCCCACCCGATGATGATCGCCGCAATCCACAAACACAGCCACATCGTGATGGAAGTCCAAGGGGGCTCCATCCCGAATGGTGTGGGAGCCGGGCAAAAAGGAATAGGTGCGGGGGACCGGATCCTGACAGTAGGCGTCTGCCGTCTTCCCGAGTCGGCGTAATGCGAAGACCATCGCCAACATGGATCCCAGAGCATCCCCATCCGGTCGCACATGAGTGGCAACCAGGAAACGCCGGTGCTCCATTATGGTCTTCACGATTTCAGTGACGCAATCAGTCTGAGCTTCGTTCATCCCTGCGGACTTCTTTCAGCAGCCGTTCGATTCTGTCCCCGTACTCGAAGGATGTGTCATATCGGAAATCAATCTGCGGTATATAACGCATGTGCAGTCTTTTTCCCAGTTCCTGTCGAATGAATCCTTTTGCCTTTGCCAGACCCTCGGCGATATCTTTTCTTTCCTTTTGCGATGCTGTTCCGCTGATACAATAGAACACACGGGCATGCTGCAGATCCGCGGTCATTTCAACCCCTGTGACAGTGATCCCTGAGACCCTCGGGTCCTTCACCTTCCTGAGCAGAAGATCCGCCAGTTCCCTGAGAAGAAGATCGCTCACACGATCAGAACGCCTGTATTCCATGCCTCCGACCAGCACTTTCCACGGGGCTCCCCTGTGAAACCCCTACCCCAAGGTGATCAACTCGATCTCATGGTCCACCAGATCAGCAAGATTCATTGAATCCATGAAATCGATGATGCGATCCAGCAGTGAATTGAGGACGCGCCCATCGCTGCCGACCACGGAAATTCCAATGGTCGTCCTCTGATGAACGTCCTGGTCTGCCACTTCCGCGACAGAAACATTGAAACGATGCCGGCTCTTCTCCACCAGACTTTTGACAACCCTGCGCTTCTCCTTGAGCGAGTCATTGCCGTGCAGCCGGAAAGTAACGCGAGCGACACCTACCGTCATATCAGGAGCTCACAATCCTTCTGGGATCGCCTTTCGGAAAGGGGTAGTCAGGCAATGGCATCGGGCAGAAATGATATCCCATGGCCGTATTCTCCCACGGTCTCCCCCCTCAGCTTCCGGGCCTCTGTTCCCCTTCGGATTCGAGGGTCGGCTTCACTTCGAGCAATTCGTATGCTTCCAGGATATCGTTCACTTTGATGTCGTTGAAATTGTCGATGCCGATTCCACATTCGAACCCCGCTTTGACCTCTTTCACGTCATCCTTGAATCGCCTCAGAGACCCTATTCTTCCATCATAGACGACCACCTGGTCCCGAAGGACACGCACTTTTGCCCCCCGCAGGATCTGACCGTCCAGAATGTATGAACCGGCAATAGTGCCTACCTTGGGAACATGGAAGGTCTGCCTGATCTCCGCCCGACCCAGAACATGCTCCTGGTATACCGGCTCCAGCATTCCCGCCATCGCGTCCTTTATCTCATTGAGAAGCTGATAAATCACGTCGTAATATCGGAGATCCACCTTCTCCTGATCCGCCAGTTCCTGGACCTTTGAATCAGCTCGCATGTTGAAACCGATGACGATGGCGTTAGAGGCGGACGCGAGCATGACATCTGTTTCGGTAATCGCGCCTGTACCGCTGTGAATCAGGTTTACCTTGACTTCCGGAGTGGAAAGCTTGAGGAGGGAATCGCTTATCGCCTCGAGAGAACCGTGGACATCGGCCTTGAGGATAACATTGAGCTCCTTGATTTCGCCAACCTGAATCTGTTCGAACAGACTCTCGAGGGTTACCTTGGTCGTCTTGGTCAGTTCCTTCTCCCGCAGCTTGAGCAGCCTGTGCTCCGCTACCAGTTTCGCCTGTTTTTCGTCCGCAAGGACCACAAAGTCATCCCCGGCGTTGGGCACACCGGAGAATCCCAGAACCTCCACCGGCGTGGACGGCCCCGCGGCATCGAGCCGCTGGCCCCGATCATTGAACATGTTGCGCACACGCCCTGAATTGACTCCACACACATAGACATCCCCGGCCCTGAGGGTCCCCTCCTGAATCAGTATAGTGGCCACAGGACCCCGCCCCTTGTCCAGCTTCGCCTCGATGACGCGTCCCCGGGCAGGCTTACTCGGGTTGGCCTTAAGCTCCAGCAGCTCCGCCTGCAGCAGAACCATCTCCAGGAGCTCCCCGATGCCCTGCCTCTTCTTGGCGGAGATTTCCACCATCGTCGTGTCACCTCCCCACTCTTCGGGTATGAGACCCTGATCGGCCAGTTCACGCTTGACCCGGTCCACGTTGGCATTAGGCTTGTCAACCTTGTTGATGCCCACGATGATAGGAACCTTGGCAGCCTTGGCATGATTGATGGCTTCGACGGTTTGCTGCATCACTCCGTCGTCAGCCGCCACCACGAGGATAACCAGGTCGGTGACCTTCGCACCTCGGGCCCGCATGGATGTAAACGCCTCATGACCCGGGGTATCCAGAAAAACCACATCCCCGGTCTCCAGCTTCACGAAATACGCGCCAATATGCTGCGTGATCCCTCCGGCTTCGCCTTCAATGACATTGGTGTCCCGAATGGCATCCAGAAGCGACGTCTTGCCATGGTCCACGTGACCCATGACCGTCACAACGGGGGGACGCAGGACCAGATCTTCGGTACGGTCTGCTTGCACCTGAAGGATCTCCTCCTCTTCAAAACCTACCTGCTCAACTTCGTAATCGAAATCGGCGGCCAGGAGCGCTGCGGTTTCATAGTCAAGAGCCTGGTTGATGGTCGCAGGCAGCCCCAGGAGAAGCAGTCTCTTAATCACTTCGCCGCCTTTCACTCCCATTTGTTTAGCCAGGTTGCCTACGGTGATGGCTTCATCGACCCTGATTTTGCGCTTGCCGGGTTTCACGGCAGCCAGGTCGGGTCTGACGGCTTCCCTGGGGGAAAGTCTTTCCCGGTCCTTTAATCGTCCGCGATCCGCCTGGGCAGCCAATTCCTTTTTCGAGTAGAGATCCTCTCGTTCAAAAACCTCTTTGCGAGCTATACCACGCCGCCTCTGATCAACGCTCTCCTTCTTCAACTCCTCTGGTTTCAGCCGCTTCTTGCGGGCTATTTCCTTCGCCTCTTCGTCTTCGGCAATGACGTGGATGCGGGGCACCAGCTGCTCAAGAATCTCCACCTCTTCCTCCGGTTCTTCGGGAATGATTTCCGGAAGTCGAATGATTCTAGCCGGCTCCTCCTTGTGCGCCTTCTTACGTCGCCTTTTCTTGGCTTTCTTAGGCTTGAGCCTGCCCTCTTCGCCCTCTTGTTCCGGCGCGATTCCCTCTGCCTCCGGCGATGGCTCGGCCTCGGGTCCCCCTACTCCGACGAACTCAGGAAGGCCTGCTTCAATTGACGGTTCGGGGATCCCTGTTTCCGCACCTGTTTCACTCACTTCCTTCCAAACCGGCTCCACGGCTTCCGGTTGCGTTTCGACCACTTCGGGGATGGGTCCCTCTTCGGCCGACAAGACCGCCGGAGCTTCGGAAACAACCATCGGTTCCACAGACGGTTCCACAGAAGGAGGTTCAAAGATCGCCCCCGCCTCCTCTTTCTCCCCGATAACTTCCGAGACTTCTGCCAGGGGCTCCCCAATTCCTGCAACAGAAGGCCCCTCCGCCGTGGGTTGCTCACCCACCTCTTCCTCGGCGGCCTCTTCCAAGACCTCCCGGGCAGCCTCCTCGGGACGAAGTGGAATGCTCTCCTCAAGGGAAACGGAGACTTCAACCGCCTCCTCGGCCAGCCCCTCGGGAACGGGCAACTCCTCTTCGGGCATACGCTTCCTTCTGCGGATAACCTGGCGCCCGATCCTCTTTTCCTCAAGTTTCTCCGCCCTCTCCCCTGTAAATTGCTGACGAATCTTTTGCAAAGCGGGTTCAGTCAAAACGCTCATGTGGTTTTTGACCTGAATTCCCAACTTGATAAGCCGATCGAGCAGGTCTTTGTTGTTCATATTGAGCTCTTTTGCAAGTTCATGCACCCTCATTCGCGTCATGAAACCTTCCCCCTGTAATGAAGCTCCGGCCTGGCGCCGTCATTCTTTATATCTCGGTTGAGCAATTCCTGCCGAATACCCGCCAGATGCGACGGGATGAAACGCCTCGGCCCGCGAAAACCTGCAAAACCGCCGATCGCATGGTGTGCACAGGCTCGGCAATACTCTGAATCTGCTTTCGCAAACGTCACAAAACCGCTCAACTCAAGTATTACTAATCTGTTCGGATTCCCCCACACCCGGGAATCGGTATCCGGAAAATCACCCGGAGCTCTGCGCCTTTGACGATGCATGAAGCCCTGCTCGGGCCGCCCATGAGACAATGTCGTCAGCAAGCCGAAAGGGTCGGGGGCATATTCTCAGAAAGACCTTTCACCGAGTCACGGAAAGCCCTTTGCAATCTTTTGTCGAAACGCATCCGCGGCAGGCATTCCGGACACACATAAGCCCCACGGCCAGGGGCACATTTTCGCATATCCTCAACCACGAGCTTCGTCACGGGATCGACGACAATGCGCACAAGGGACTCTTTGACTTTCTTTCCGCGGCAGACAATACAGGTGCGCATCGGGGCATGCCCTTTTCCTGACATGTTCAATCTCCCGGCGTGCCTTTCTCGGGAATATTCATCACATTTTCCACAGGCTCATCCATTTCCTCTTCGTCACCCACATCGTTGGGTTCCTCCACCGATTCTGATCCCGACCCGGTCTCCGACACACTGAGCTCTCTCTCCCGAAGCAGCACAACTGCTTCCTCTCTAAGTGCGGCGATGGCCGACTGGGACAGACGCGTCACCTCTTCCAGTTCGGGGAGGCTCGCCTCGACGAATTCCTCCAGCGATGTGATTCCGGCTTCATAAAGGCGATCCGCCACATCTTCCGTCAAACCGGTAATTCGCAAGAGCGCCTGGTATCCCGCCTGTTTCTGGCGCGCGTATCGGGTCTCACTCTTCACGTCAATGCGCCAGTTGGTCAACCTGGATGCCAGGCGCACGTTCTGACCCCGCTTGCCAATAGCCAGGGAGAGCTGATCATCATGGACGATCACCTCCATGCTCCGATTACCCTGATCAATGATCACCTTGGAGATGATGGCCGGCGCCAGAGCATTGACAACGAACTTGGCAGGATCCATGTTCCACGGAACAATGTCGATTCTCTCTCCCCGCAATTCCTGCACCACGTTCTGGACTCTCGATCCCTTCATTCCAACACAGGCACCCACGGGATCCACGTCGGGGTTCTTGGAGATCACGGCGATCTTCGCCCTGGATCCGGGCTCCCGCGCCGCACTGATGATGCTCACGATCCCTTCGGCAATTTCAGGAACCTCGGCATGAAAAAGCTGGATGACGAAATGCGGGTGAGTTCGACTGAGCACAACCTGCGGCCCTTTGCTGATCTTTTTCACATCCAGCAGATAAGCGCGTATTCGGTCCCCCTGACGGAAAATCTCTTTGGGAATCTGTTCCTTGGATGGCAAGATTGCTTCGGCTTGGCCAAGGTTCACGATGATTCCACTCTTGTCGGCCCGTTGGACGATACCGTTGACGATGTCCCCCTTGCGGCTTCTGAATTCTTCGTAAACGACTTCCCTCTCCGCATCCTTCATCTTCTGGATAATGACCTGTTTGGCAGACTGAGCGGCAATGCGCCCCAAGGTCTCCGTATCCATCCGAATTCCCAGCTCATCTCCGATCTCGCTCTCAGGGTCGAGACCAAGGGCTTCCTCCAGGGAGACTTCCTTGTCGGGTTCCGTCACTTGAGCCACAACCTCTTTGAACTGGAATGCCTCAATCTCGCCAAACTCCTCATTGAAGGTGACATCCAGGTCAAATCTGCTGCCAAACTTCTTCTTAATGGCCGACTTGATGGCCTCTTCCAGAGCCTGAATCAAAGTCTGGCGGTCGATCCCCTTCTCCCGACTCACCTGATCGATCAACCGCTTGAGCTCAGTGGTCATGATCTTCGATCTCCTCGAAAAGTCCCTCGATCACCTTAACAAACAAAATTCCTCTCCCTGGCTCCTCATCTGCCGGCAGGCCTCATCTCCCACCTGATTCGAAATAACGGAGTCGTGCCCGTTCCACCTGTGGGATGGGTATGCGATATTCTCGGCCGTCGCAATCCACCGTGATCATCTCCCCTGAAACCTCCCTGAGGATTCCCCTAAACTTTCGCCTGCCATCAATGGGATCGATCGTCCTGGCTTCAATGACTTTCCCCACTTGCGCCTGAAAATGCTCAGGGCGGCGAAGGGGGCGATCCAGCCCGGGCGAAGAAACTTCGAGATGATACGGATTGGGGATGACATCGGACACATCCAGCAAGTCCCCCACAACGTCACTCATGCGGGCACAGTCATCGACGCTCATTCCCGACGCCTGATCCATGTAAAGTCGAAGCACCCATCCGTGGGGCTCTCGGCGATATTCCACTTCGATGAGATCCATCCCGTCCGCCTGAATGACAGGTTCAACAAGCCTCCAGACTTCGGCGATGATTTGCGCTTCCCTGCTTTCCACGACGTGCACCGCCATGCATTCGCCACACTGGTCGCTCTTATCCCAAAAAAAAAAGTGGGTGACCTACCCACTTCCCTTAGCCGATGCGAGAGTAATCTAGTCTGAGCAACAGAGTGCTCCCCGCCTCAAACGGGGAACGGAAGACCCTTGTCATCCGCTAATCGAAGTCAGCCCACAGCCTGACGATGCCAGGCATGTGCCACCTCAAAAAGGGAAGCCTTCTTTGAAAGAAGGATTATCTTTCAAAGTGGAGCGGGCGACGGGATTCGAACCCGCGACCCCAAGCTTGGGAAGCTTGTGCTCTACCAACTGAGCTACACCCGCGAAAATCGCTTTTTCGCTGCAAAACTTAAACGATGCCCCTGAATAGGTCAAGTGTAAATTGTGGCATCAACTGCGGTTTCTCTCTGTTGAGATCCGGACGGAAGCTCCTTTTTTGCCCTATAGCCCTCAAAAAGGCTGCAATTCCTCCAAATCCGCATCAGCTTGGCAGGGGCGAAGGTGCGGAGCTTTTGTTCAGCAAGGCATTCCCGGAGCCCGAGTTATAAACTTGAAGTAGGTGCGAATATGAAAGAGAATCGGGAGTGAGTGAAGCATATCCCCACAGCAGATCAGCTGCTTGTGTAAACGCAGATCAGCCATACGGAGCAAGCCTCGATGATCCCGTTTGTCCATTTGCATGTGCATACGCAATACAGTCTTCTGGACGGTGCCATACGTCTGAACGACCTGATGGAAACCGCCAGAAGCTACAATATGCCCGCTGTGACCATCACAGACCACGGAAACATGTTCGGAGCCCTTGAATTCTATACCATGGCAAAAATGGCGGGGCTCAAACCCATTGTGGGAACCGAGGCTTACCTGGCCCCCCGCAGCCGCTTCGACCGGCAGAGCAGATTGGAAAACGGACAGCCCCACGACGAAGACCGCAACTACCACCTGATTCTCCTTGCAAAGGATGTAACCGGTTACAGAAACCTCCTGAAGCTCCTTTCCGCCGCATACCTCGAAGGATTCTACTACAAGGCCCGGATTGACAAGGAAATACTCAGGGAGCACTCCGATGGGCTCATCGCCCTTTCCAGTTGCCTGAAAGGAGAGATCAGCACCTCTATTCTCCGCAATCAGGAATCGGCGGCGCGAAAACTCGCCCGGGAATATGTGGAGATTTTTGGTGACGGCAATTTCTATCTGGAGCTTCAGGCCAACGGGATTCCTGAGCAGACCGTGGTCAATGAAGGCCTCATTGCCATAGGTCGGGAACTGGGCATTCCTCTCGTAGCCACTAATGACTGTCACTACTTGAGGCGGAGTGACGCCAGGGCTCACGAAATTCTTCTCTGCATTCAGACCGGAAAGACAGTTCTCGATGAAAAACGGATGAAGTTCCAAACAGATCAGCTTTATTTCAAATCGCCGGAAGAAATGGCCAGGGAATTCGTCCATGTCCCCGATGCCTTGGAAAATACCATGGTCATCGCCGAACGCTGCAATCTTTCCCTGGATCTGGATCAGTATCACTTCCCCGTCTTTCCTCTCGACCCTGGTGAAAGCCTGGATGAGAGGTTCGAAAAAACCGTTTTGGAAGGGTTCCATGCTCGTTTGAAGCAGATCCGCAGGAGGCGCCCCGATTTCTCCTCCAGGGAGCTCGAAGATTATGAAAAGAGACTCCGCTATGAACTGGACGTTATTCGCAAGATGGGGTTCCCAGCCTATTTTTTGATTGTTGCTGATTTCATCAATCATGCCAAAAGCCGGGGTATCCCGGTGGGCCCCGGTCGCGGGTCCGCAGCAGGCAGCCTGGTGGCGTACGTCATGAATATCACTGATCTGGACCCCATCGAGCACGGCCTCATCTTCGAGCGATTCCTCAACCTGGAACGTATCAGTATGCCGGATATCGACGTGGATTTTTGCATCCATGGCCGTGAAGAAGTCCTCCAGTATGTGACGGAAAAATACGGCAAGGATCGGGTGGCGCAGATCGCCACTTTCGGTACCATGCAGGCCCGCGCCGTCATACGGGACGTCGGCCGCGCTCTGGCCATGCCTTACAATGAGGTGGACCGCATTGCCAAGCTGATTCCCCCGTCTCCCAAAATCACCCTCAAAGACGCTTTTCAAATGGAACCCAGGCTGGGAGAGCTCCAAAAGGACGATCCCCAGTTGAGAGAGCTCTTTGATGTCGCCTTTGCCCTGGAGGGGCTTACAAGACATGTATCGACCCATGCAGCGGGGGTGGTCATGTCCGACAAGCCCATTGTGGACTATATGCCGCTCTACAAGGGGCAGGCAGACGAAATCGTGACCCAGTATTCTATGAAATATGTGGAGAAAGCGGGGTTGATCAAGTTCGATTTCCTCGGCCTCCGGAACCTCACCGTCATCAATAACGCGGTGCAGCTCGTCCGTCGGAACCACGAAGTCGATCTGAAGATGGACGAGCTTCCCCTGGATGACCGAGATACCTACGCACTGCTGAGCCGCGCCGACACCACGGGGGTCTTTCAGCTCGAAAGCTCGGGCATGCGGGACATCCTCGTGCGTCTTCGTCCGGAAACATTTGCGGACATCGTGGCTCTGGTGGCACTCTACAGGCCGGGACCCCTGGAGAGCGGCATGGTGGAGCATTACATTCAGGGCAAGCACGGTCAGAGGGAAGTCACCTACGATCTGGACGCCCTGCGCCCGATTCTGGAGCAAACATACGGTGTAATTCTCTACCAGGAACAGGTCATGGAGATCGCCAGCCGTCTTGCCAGCTACACGCTTGGGGAAGCGGATTTGCTCCGCCGCGCCATGGGCAAGAAGCTCCCGGAGGAGATGCGAGCACAACGGGACCGTTTTCTGGCGGGTGCCAGGGAAAACGGGATCGACATTTCCAAGGCCAGCCACATCTTCGACCTCATGGAGAAATTCGCGGGTTACGGCTTCAACAAGTCCCACAGTGCCGCCTACGCCCTGATCGCCTACCAGACGGCCTATCTCAAGGCCCACTATCCGGTCGAGTTCATGGCTGCTCTTCTCAACAGCTTCCTCAGCAGCACCGACCAAGTGGTCAAGCTCATCAACGAATGCCGGGAAAAAAGCATCGTCATCCTCCCGCCGGATGTGAATGCCAGTAAGAAGGACTTCTCGGTGGTGGAAGGCAAGATTCGTTTCGGCCTGGGTGCCGTCAAGAATGTGGGAGAAAGTGCCGTCGAGATCATTCTCCAAGCAAGGGAGCAAAAAGGGCCGTTTCTCTCCGTGTACGATTTCTGCCGGCGGGTAGATACCCAGAAAGTCAACCGTCGCGTTTTGGAACATCTCATCAAATGCGGCTCGTTTGACTCGATCCATCCCGTCCGTGCTGCGGTCATGGCCATCCTCGATGATGCCATGGAGAAGGCACAAGTCGTTCAAAGGGACCGCCAGGCCGGCCAGGTGAATATGTTCGAACTGCTCCACTCGAAAAAGAAGATGCCGTCCCCAACGCTTCCCGATGTTCCGCCGTGGGACAGCCGTACAACACTCCAGTTTGAAAAGGAATCCCTGGGCTTTTACATTTCCGGTCATCCCCTGGATTTCCATGCGGAGCAGCTCGCATCCCTCTGTACGGCGGACACCCAGTCAGTGAGCGAGAAAAGGGAGGGAACGGAGGTCATCCTCTGCGGCATGCTCGGCATCACAAAGGAATTGACCACCAAGAAAGGAGACAGAATGGGATTCCTGACCCTCGAAGACAGGGAAGGAATCATCGAGATTGTGTCTTTCTCCGATACGTTTGTCCAGGCGCGGCCCCTTCTGGATCATGATGAGCCTCTTGTGGTCATAGGGAAGATCCAGCACGATGAAAAGGGCAGCAAAGTCGTGGCAAACCGAATTCTCAGTCTGGACGAAGCCCGCGTGCAGGCGGTGGATTCCATTCGCATCCGCCTCAATACGGAAGGGCTGGACCGAAACGCTCTGGCACGCCTGCGCCATGTGCTCATGAACCATCCCGGCGAGTGCAGGGCATTTCTCCACCTGAACGTCCAAGGCAAGGCAGAGGCTGTCATGGAACTGAGCAAAAAGCTCCAGGTCAGTCCGTCCAGGTCTTTCTTTCAAGACATCTTTACCCAGTTTGGAAATGATTGCGCGGAGGCGGTGTATAAAGCGTTGCCTGATTGTGGCAACGGTGACCGGAGCTCCGGAAACAGCCACTGACCGCGCTGAAATCCCGAAGTGACCACCCAGAGGAGGTGCGGGGATGATTGAGGATTTCCGGTTTGGTTCCATGATGGTGAGTGGACGGAAATACACGTCGGACCTCAAGATCGTCGGGGGCAAGGTCGTGGAAAGCTGGTGGCGCAAGGAAGGACACAGTGTCCACATGGAGGATGTAGACGATATCCTCGCATACGCCCCTGATTTTCTCGTCGTCGGCATGGGGGAACCCGGCCGCATGCAGGTGACCGGTAAGCTCAAGTCCATCCTTGCGGAGGCACACATCAACCTCATTGAAGAACCGACTCCTCAGGCCGTCCAAAGTTTCAACGAACTCCACCGCAAAGGAAGAAAGGTGGCCGGCGCTTTTCACCTCACCTGTTGAAGCAGGAACAATGGTTTCCTCTCTGATATTCTTCGTGGAATCGCCCTCTTCCGAGCAAAGACTTCTCCTTTGTCGATGGGTTGAGCACTTTCATGCTCAGAAGAGACAGATTCAGATTGTTGCCGATTCGACCATGGCGGCCCGCCATCTTGATACCATGCTCTGGACCTTTTCCGACGAGAGCTTCATCCCTCATCGGATCGCGGAACAGCCCATCACCGGACCTCTTCCCACAGAGGTTCTGATCACTGTTGGAGAAGTGTATGTGAGAGGCTGCCAAATCCTGGTGGCCGATACACCGATCGGCCTCGATTTCATGAAGCATTTTCCGTGGTCGGTTCACTTTGTCCTGCAGGACGATTCCGAACGTAAACAGGAGAGCCGCATTCTCTGGCAAAAAGCCCGGGAGAGAGGTTTTGCTGTTCGCCATATTGCTTACACTCCCCGGCCTGCTTTCCCGACCCTCGACCGGTAATTGACGGCATATTCCTTCCTGTCCGTCGTGGAAACAGCATGATCGCGCCATTGATCGCGCTGTGGGCCTCAAAGCGATGGTTTCTGTTGAAAAGTTGCGGAGAATCGAATACGTTGCAATCCGATGGCTTGTGTATTCTTTTACGGCCTTTAGTGTGCAATTCTTCACAGAGCCTCGGGGAAAGCGCTTGACAAGCCCTTGTGAACCGATAGAATAGCTAGACTACGGCTCAGTGGAAGCAGACTAGGGAAATATCACAGTCTTCAAACGGAGGAGAAGCGGAGATGGGAAGGGTAGCTGACAAAATCAAAGAACTGCGCGAGCGCGAAGCGAAAATCAAGGAGATGGGTGGGCCCAAGGCTGTTGCCGCTCAGCTTGATCGTGGCAAGATGACTGCCCGAGCACGTCTGGATGCTTTTTTTGATCCCGGCAGCTTCCGCGAGCTGGATATGTTTGTCAAACACAGAGGAACCCTTTTTGGGATCGACAAGGTCGATATTCCGGCAGACGGCGTTGTCACGGGGTTCGGTATGGTAAACGGCCGCCAGGTATTCGCATTTGCACAAGATTTCACAGCGCGGGCGGGCAGCCTTGGAGAAATGCACGCCAAAAAGATCTGCAAGGTCATGGACATGGCCTTGAAAATGGGCAAGCCTTTCGTCGGCTTCAACGACTCGGGCGGCGCGCGCATCCAGGAGGGTGTGGATGCCCTTGCCGGCTACGGTCAGATCTTCTACAGGAATTCCATTTCCTCCGGCGTCATTCCTCAAATTTCGGCCATCATGGGCCCATGCGCCGGTGGAGCTGTTTATTCGCCTGCCATGACCGACTACGTGTTCATGACCAAACTTTCGAGCTACATGTTCATTACCGGCCCGGACGTCATCAAGGCTGTGCTCGGAGAAATCGTGACCCAGGAGGATCTCGGGGGCGCCATGGCTCACGCCACCAAGAGCGGTGTGTGCCATTTTGCCTGCGACTCCGATATGGAATCCATCGAGAAGATTAAGATCCTCTTGAGTTACTATCCGGACAACAACCACGAGGAGCCTCCCTTCGTCGACACGGGGGACGATCCCAACCGCCTCTGCCCCGAACTGGACACCATCATCCCCGACCATCCCATGGGCGCTTACGACATGAAGGATGTCATCCGCTCCATTGTGGACAATGGTGATTTCTTTGAGATCCACGAGCATTATGCACGGAACATGGTTGTCGGGCATGCCCGCCTGAACGGCAGGAGCATCGGAATCATCGCCAACCAGCCCAAAGTCATGGCCGGTTGCCTCGACTGCGATTCCTCCGACAAGGCCACTCGTTTTATCCGTTGCTGTGACGCCTTCAACATCCCGCTCCTCACCATTGCGGACGTTCCCGGCTATCTGCCGGGTACCCAACAGGAGTGGGGCGGCATCATCCGACACGGCGCCAAGCTGTTGTGGTGCTACTCGGAGGCCACGGTTCCCAAGGTAACCCTCATGCCTCGCAAGGATTTCGGCGGATCGTACCTGGCCATGTGCTCCAAGGACCTTGGAGCGGATATCTCCATTGCATGGCCCACTGCGGAAATCGCCGTCATGGGTGCGGAAGGTGCCGCAAACGTCATTTTCAGGAAGGAAATCGCCGAGGCCCCAGACCCAGTGGCCAAGCGCAAGGAAGTCATCGATCATTACAACAAGATGCTTTATAATCCATATATTGCCGCGTCCCGCGGATATATCGACGGGGTCATTGTTCCTTCGGAGTCCCGCGTGCGGTTGATTGAAGCCTTCGAGCTCCTCGCAAGCAAACGCGAGGCGCTGCCTCCGAAGAAGCACGGGAACATCCCGCAATAGCGGAGCGAAAGCACGGAACTGGGGCGTGATTGCTTGCAGCCTTCCCGCCTTTGTGCTCTCTCAACAAGTAGGTCGGGATTCCAATCCCGACAGGATTTGCATCCGGATGTCCGGTGTGGAAATCCGACTTACAAAGCAGTCATATCCGGAGCTTATTGAGAAATACCTGCCGTTCGTGAGAATGCACCGTTCAGTTCGGAATCCAGGAAGTCCACTCCATTCCCCCGGGAAGGAGTGGACTTCCTGTTTCTAGGAAACAGCACATGATGCAAACGTGGATGACTCCTTTCCATGACTGGCTGGTGGATCTGCGTCGCCATTTTCACCGGTTTCCGGAATTGGCTTACCGGGAAGAGCGCACTGCGGAGAAAATTGCGGACGTGCTCCGCTCTCTTGATGTGCCATGCGAAACCGGGATTGGAAAGACGGGAATCATTGCCCGCCTTCAGGCCAGTGAACCGGGACCTGCCGTGGCCTTCCGGGCTGACATGGACGCACTTCCCATAGGGGAGCAAAGCGATGTATCCTACCGGTCCACTCACGTTGGCAGAATGCACGCATGCGGTCATGACGGGCACATGGCCATCGCTCTTGGAGTTCTTCGTCTTCTCCAGGAGAGAGAGTGGCGGAAATCAGGACGAGGCACGGTGCTGGTAATCTTTCAGCCGGCCGAGGAGGGGGGTGCCGGAGCCCGTGCAATGCTCGAGGACGGATTCCGGGACCAGGAAGTCATTGGGGCCATTCTGGCGGGTCACATGCATCCGGAATTGCCGACGGGACAGATCGGCATGTCTGAGGGCGTCACCAATGCCGCTTCGGACACCATACGCATCCGCCTGACGGGAAAAGGCGGCCACGGTGCACACCCTCACCTCTGCATCGACCCGATCGTGGGCGGCGCCTATCTCGTCGGGGAGCTGCAAAGCATCATCAGCCGCAACATCTCCTCTTGCGAGAGGGCAGTGCTCACCATTGGCCGCTTTCACGCGGGAACCGCGGAAAATATCATTCCTCAGGAGGCCGTCTTGGAAGGGACCCTCCGCACCCTCTCCCGGGAAGTGCGAAATCAGATCGTGGACCGCCTTCATGCATTGGTTCACGGGATCGCGGCAGCCCATCGACTGGAAGTGGATCTCGCTATTATTCCCGGCTATCCTCTGGTGGTGAACAATACCCGCCTGGTGCAGGTGGTGGCTGAAGAAGCGAGTCGGGTTCTTGGGGCGAAAAGCGTCCACATCCAGGAAGCGCGAATGGGTGCTGAAGACTTCGCCTATTTTCTCGAGCGCTATCCCGGGGTCCTCATCCGCATCGGGTGTCACTATCCGGACAAAGGCTTTGAATACGGACTCCATTCTCCCCATTTCGACATCGACGAGCGGGCACTGGATGTGGGAGTCACCCTTTTCACCCACCTGCTGCAGCACCTGACAGAGTCCCTTCCCGACGATGGGAATACCCCCTAGGAGCTGTGTTTTCTCATGCTCCGCATCGTAAAGGTTACCTTTTCAGTGGCTCGGTCGGGATTCGAATCCCTACACTTTTTGCGCCCAGATGCCGGGTATGGTAACCCGAGCGTCAGAGCCGCCGCTGCCCGGGATTATTAAGAAGTAGTGATCACGGTGCATAACGATTCGTTCTTGCTCATTCCAGTACATGACGGATCATCTTCCATTCCTGACTCATTTCCATCCCGCTTTGACGTCAATAATTGAAATCCACCGCCAAGATGCTCTCGGAGAGGCTTTTCACTTTCCCCACGACCAACTGATGGTCTGGATGCACCTGGTAGCGCTTCATGGAGTCCAGATCATCGAAAACCGAGACGAGTGCGAAGTCGTAAGATCTCTCGGTATGGAGCACATCACGGCCGAAATCGTATCCCCTGATCTCGGCGATTTTCCCTGGAAGCGCCGCCAGTCCTTTTTCCAAATCCTCGATCTCCGGTTCCGTGACTCCTTTCCTGAACTTCATGAACACGACGTGCTTGAGCATTTGAGCCTCCTTCTTCATTGCATTCGGCAGTCCACCCCGGTATCCGACAAGAATCAGCCACCCGCTTTGCTCTCCCGGAGCCGTCGCATGTCGCCGATCCGAATGGTCACCTTCTGTACGTCGAAGTATTCCAGAAGGGGAATGGTGTACTTGCGGCTCGTCTGGGTCATTTCCTTGAACTGGGGGGTCGAGATTTCTCCGTGCTCCCGGAGAAAGGCCACCAGCTTCTGCTGGAGCTCCTTGAGGGGTACCGAGTGAAAATAGATTTCCTCTTTGGTTTTCACAAGGATTCCCTGGGACAGCATCCACTCCAGGACAGCCTGGTGCTGTTTGGAGGTCCCAGGAAGGCTCGAGGCGACGTCCTTGAAGAATGGGGGCTGCAACCCTGCATCCTTGTAAGCCTTCTCGATCTTCTGGCGAATCCCGTCTTCATCTCGGGAGAGATCCACTTTGTGGGATGCGAGGCGCACCCATTCCATCTCCACGGCAATGAGATCCTGCTCCACAAGCTGGCGCAGAACAAAGTTGTAGAGCTTGGGGTCCAACGGCTGGGGAAGCTGGGCAACAAGCTCCTCCTTTCTCATCCCCGGCTTCAATGGAAATCTCCCGTGGTATTCCGAAAGACCGGCTGTGATGGCCTCCCTGATCTCTCCGAGAACAGCCGGGTGCAGCAGCCGTCTGTTGTCCTTGTCATAAACGATGACCCGCTTCTGACTGGTGAAGCGCTGAAGAATCTTTTCCTGGGTCCGGGGCGGTACATTGGACCTTACCAGCAGCTCTTCTTCGCTCAAGCCTGCCCAGCCGGCATCCTTCACATGCCAAAGGACGATGCTTTCCTCATCACCCGTGAGGAGCGTTTCCAGGTCCTTTGCAGCTGCAGCTTTGTGCTGCCCCCTGTGCTTCCGGGGAAGAGGGTGCAGGACGGTCCCGCCGCCGATTGTCTGGACGGGGGAATAGGATCGCAGTACAAAGCGGTCCCCCCTCAAGACCGCCACCGGATGGTCTAGGCGAATCTGCAGGAAGGTGCGGTCCCCGGGCGCCAGCTCCTCACGGTCCAGAAGGACGGCTGTGGCGAGGTTCTCAGCCGTGCCGGTATGAAAGCGCACCTTGGAGCGGTTTTTCAGGGGACGGGGCGCACTGGCGAGCATTTCCATGAAGACATCCACCATGTGGGTGGTAACGAGGGACCCCGGGGTAGCTACCACATTTCCCCTCTCTATCAGGGCCTTTTCCATGCCCTGAAGATTGATGGCCGTCCTCTGGCCCGGGTAGATTTCCTGGACCTCGTCGTTGTGCACCTGGAGGCCACGCACCTTGGACTTGTGTCCTGCTGGATAGACAACCACGGGATCGCCGACCCGAAGCTTCCCGGATACACTCGTTCCCGTGATGACAGTCCCGAACCCGCGCATGCTGAAGACGCGGTCCACGGACAGGCGAAAAGGACCGTCGGCGTTTCGGGGCTCCACCTGGGTCACCAGATCTGCCAGGGCTTTTCGCAGATCATCCAGCCCCTCTCCCGTCACGGCCGAAACAGGTAGGATGGGTGCCCCTTCGAGAAATGTCCCTTTCAAGAAATCCGCCACGTCTTCCCGCACCATCTCCACCCACTCGACATCTTCGACGAGATCCGTCTTGGTGAGCACCACCAGCCCTTTCTTCACCTGCAGCAACTGACAGATTTCCATGTGCTCCCGAGTCTGGGGCATGACTCCCTCATCAGCGGCAATCACCAGGGCAACGAGATCGATCCCAGTGGCACCGGCCACCATGTGCTTGACGAACCGCTCATGGCCGGGAACATCCACGATCCCGAGGCGCTCTCCGTCGGGAAGATCCATGTAGGCGAAACCGAGCTCGATGGTGATGCCTCTGAGCTTCTCCTCTTTGAGCCGGTCCGTGTCGATACCGGTGAGGGCACGGATGAGGGATGTCTTCCCGTGGTCGATGTGGCCGGCGGTGCCCAGAATGACTTGTTTCATCGATATATGCCTTCTTCCATGTGTTTGCCCGGTCCATTCCGGAATCAAACAGAACGTACCATAGCAGAGGAGTCCCTCAGGATTCAAGGCCTTAACCGGGATCAGGCGCCCAGCCCATAGACTTTGGGAACCCGATCCGCGAAACAGGGGATGCGCTGCCGGAAATTCTCCATCTCGGAAAAGTCCAGAGCGGCAAGAGGGGGATCGCCGTCGGGAGTCTCACCTGCCAGCACCGTCCCAGTAGGAGAAATGATGCTCGAAGATCCTCCGTACTGGAGTCGGTTCTCCGTGCCGCTTCCGTTGCAGGCGACCACGAAGAGCTGATTCTCGATGGCCCGAGCCCGGAGGAGAGCGGACCAGTGATCGATCCTCTCGCGGGGCCATTGAGCAGACACACAGAGGATTTCGGCCCCATCGAGAGCCAGTCTTCTGGCCAGTTCGGGAAAACGCAGATCGTAGCAGATCATGACCCCGATGGAACCGGCAATTGTGGAACAAACAAGGGGGGACTCACCTCGCCCGAAGTGAAGATGCTCTCCCAAAAGAGAAAACAGGTGGGCCTTCCGATACTTGCCGGCCACCTTGCCTGTCGCATCCACCACGAAGCTGGTGTTGTAGATTTGGCCGTCCCCGGCTTCGGGAAGGCTTCCCACGAGGACCATGCCATAGCTCGCCGCCCACTCTTCGACCCTGCGAAGGATCTCCGGCGTTCTAGCCGCCATCTCCGGGAGAGTCGGATAGGGAAAGGAGCATGACCACATCTCGGGAAGCACGAGGAGATTGCAGCCGGCCCCGGCGAATCGAGGCAGCCGGCTCTCCACCGCAGACATGTTCCTGTCGACGTCTCCTGGAATTACATCAAACTGGCAACAACCTGCCGTAACTGTTTTCATGGATCTGTCCCCAATTGCTGAAGGAGTGGTCATCAGACGACCAGCATCGTGGGGATGACCTGCCGCAGTCATCTCCTGAGAGTGATGACGAGTATCTCCCCCTGGGTGGCGAAGCGAACAGGAACCCCTGATACTCCTACACCGCAACTCGTGTATCCAACCATACCCTCATGACGCCATTCGCCATGGCAAAGGCGCCTCGGCGCACGACTATGCGTGAAGACCGGCCCGGCCACAGGAATGCATATCTGTCCTCCGTGACAGTGACCGCAAAGGTAGAGTCTGGGTTCATACTTTGCCGCCTCCCCGTAGACCTCATTGGAATGAGCAAGGAAAATACTGAAAGCCCCCATGGGCACGTCTTCAAAGGCGACACCGAGATCATGACATTGGAAATGGTGCGGGTCATCGATCCCAACGATCCAGATCCTCTCACCATTGCGCTCAATTGCCCGCGCGTCATTGATGAGGAACTGGATTCCAAGCCTCTCCAGCGGCTTCACCATTTCCAGGCAATCGTGGTTGCCGAGTACTCCGAAGACTCCATCCCTGCTATGAATATGCGGAATCAGATCGCGGATTTCACCCAGTACCTTGTCGAATGGCCCATAGGTCTCCATCCTGAAATCCCCGCCGATGATGCACAGGTCCGTCCGGATCTCCCGCACAATGGACCGGATTCTCTCATTAAGTCCCGTCAGCCCATCCAAATGGAGATCCGACATGTAGAGAATGGTGTATCCCTCAAAAGAAGAAGGCAAATCGGGAAAGCGGAAGGTAAGGGTACGGCGCACGATGTTCAGGGCATTTGCCTTTCCCTTCTCATAGATTCCGAGCGCCTTGAAGGCGCTCTTCATCAAAAAATGATAATAGAAGGCCTCTTCGAAGTTCAGGAGATAGCGGAGGGGAGAATTCAGCAACTGGCAACGCCTTAACTCCCTCAGGCGCACATGAGCCTTGATGGGACGGGAATAATCGACAAGCGGTGCTTTCAAGAGAACGTGCTGATGAAACCATGACCCTCCATAGGCGCCTCCGCAAAAAACAAGAAGGATTGCATACACTTCGGAACTGCTCAGTGATACATATGGTTTCAGAACAAGAAAAGGCATGGCACCTTCAAGAGCCTGGTCCAGCCCAGCGACCCCGCTCCCGCTTGGCAAGGCCAGTCGCCTTTTGAGAAAGCTCGAAAGCATGTCACCGATCATGCTGAAGATGCCGGAGAGCAAACCAACCCACCACGGCAACCCCACTGCCCAGCCGGCACAAAGCCCTGCCAAAGTCCCGCCTGCCGCTCCACGAATGGTCTTGTGGGAGCCCAGAAGATGCCTTCCGTCCCTGAATGACCGCCCCAGGTCCAGAGGCTTGTTCCATGTGTCTCCAAAAAGGTAGGCGAGAAGGGGAGGAGCCAGGTTCACGGACCATAAGACTAGAAGGATCTTGGAATATACGAGGATTTCATTCATCAAGAAGAATGATCGTCATGTTGCTGAGGGCTCGATCGGGAGACCCATAAGTCGACATGTGCTTCCTCAATAAACGGGTCGGGATTCCAATCTCGACAGCCTTTGCGCCATGGTGTCGCGTATGGAAACTCGACCTGCGAAATTGTCGATACCTGAACTTATTGAGAAGTTGCGATATACCGTGACACCCTGTTCTCTCGAGGATAGAAAATACGGTGGCCCCCATTGATCAGGAGGCCACTGCTCCGATTGCTCTCGGCCTATCAAAACCTCACCATGACAACTCGATCCCTTCCGCTTGCTTCTCCGTGGGAAAACCAACCCGGCACTATTCCATGAATGTCTTCAGGCAAGACTGCCGATTGGGGTTCCTGAGCTTGCGAAGGGCCTTCTTCTCGATCTGCCTGATTCTCTCTTTGGAAACCTTGAACGTCTTGCCGATTTTTTCCAGCGTTTCTGCCGGCTGCCCATCGAGGCCGAATCGCAAACGGAGAATCTTTTCCTCCCTCGGCTGGAGGCTTGAAAGAAGGTTGCGGGTCACTTCTGCCAGTTCTTTATCGGAACATTCTTCCATAGGCGAAACTGCCCGCTCATCTTCAATAAAATCGCCCAGCCTCTGCTCGTCCTCCCCTATGGGCGTCTCGAGTGATATGGGTTGAGCCGCCAGGGTGAGCACCATCTGCACCTTTTCCAGAGGCAAATTGGCACGGTCCGCAATTTCCTGCGGGCTTGGCTCTCTGCCGAGTTCCTTGAGTAACTCATAGAAGACCTTAAAGAACAGGTTTTTCAATTCGATGAAATGTACTGGCAATCTTATGGTGCGCGTCTTATCGTAAATCCCACGGATAATACTTTGTCTCACCCACCATGTGGCATAAGTGCTGAAACGATTTCCCTTCGTGTGGTCAAATCGCCCAACGGCCTTCAGCAATCCCAGGTTGCCCTCTTGAATGAGATCGTCGAAGCTCATGCCTCTTCCACGGTAACGCTTGGCAATACTCAAAACAAGACGCAGATTCGCCTTTACCATCTCCTGTTTTGCCGCATCTATCGAATCCATGATGGCTTTCACGCGCAGTGACATTTCGGCAAAAAGCCTGTTCCCCGGGTAATCCGCGACCCCCCTTTCCAGACTGCGACCGATCACTTTGAGTATCTTGTCTCTCACCCCCGGAAAAGTCTTTTCGTGGTCCAGCAGCTTCCGGACTTTATGATAAAGATCAAGAACCATTCTGTCATCACATGCGTTTATTCTAATGATCTCAACCAGTTCGTTCTGGCCTTCCCGAATTCTCTGAGCCAGTTCCGTCTCCCTTTCCTGGGAAAGAAGAGGGTAACTGGACACTTCCCTCAGGTAGCACGTTACATGATCCTCTTCAAAGTCCTCCACTGCCACGGAACCGCTCAGAGGAAGCTCTTTATCCTCGATATATTTCATCGTCCTGAATACATCGTCACGATCCTCATCATCCTGCTCCTCCATTGCCATGGACCCGTCCAGCGTGAGCTCAGAACGGCTGCCATCCTCTTCGCCCAAACCGTTGTCGAGAAAGCCTGCGTATTCGTCTTTCCCATCCTTGCCCTCGAAATAGCAATCCATGGCAAGGCACTTCTCGTCGCAGTACTCCTTCATTTTTGTCTCCTCCGCAGAAAGAGTCGTGCCACGCTTTCCACGGTTCTTCACGCTCTGCTCATCTATCTCGTGTGTCAATAACTCCGATTGTAATTTCTCAATAGTTCCCAGCTATAACCGCCTCGCATGTCGGGTTCCCATACCCGAAATCCGGGTCCAACGCAGTCGGGACTCAAATCCCGAACTACATATTGAGAAAGCACCTCTGATTCTGCTTCTAATGCCCAATAAAAAATTAGAATCCATTTTAATAATAATATTAAGGATCACGTGCCTTTCAGTCAATTCCTCCACCACGGATTGATTCAATGTCTCGCCATGGCTCTCCCATTTGTCTCAGGAATCACTGACTTTCTCGGAAAAGCCTCTCGAAATGCCGTCAGTCATGGACCAGAAGCAACTCAGGCGTGGATCTCAACCACATCGCCATCCTGGAGGCCATGATCCTTCTGAACCATTTGTCCGTCAAAGACGGATTTTCCCCAGATTTTTGCAAATTTCATCCTGTATACGAAATCTTTGTGTATCCTCCCCGCCAGTTCCCCAAGAGTACTCCCTCCGGGGAGCACGAAGGGAGCTTGGAAGTTCGGCTCTTTGCCCGGTGCCTTCGTGTAGACGCGGATGATCTCCGATAAATCATAGAAAACCTTCAGCACCTCCTTCAGATTTCGTTTTCCAAGGGCTGAAACCCCCAGGCAGGGAAGTTTCACATCCGCCAGTTCGACGAATGCCTCAAAATCTTCATCGTCCCTGTTATCGTCCACTTTATTGACGACTATGAGCATCTTTTTGATAAAGGGCGATTTCCGGAGGTCAGCGGGAATAACCGATCCGGGCGGATATATCCTGAGCGATTCCAGGATGGTCAACGTATCCTCCAACTGACCGAGAGGATCCCCATGGAGGTCCAGAATCAAAGCAAGAATATCAGCCCGACGAAGCAAATCCACCATGCCCGGATCCATATGGTTCGGGGCGACAGGAGGCGTATCTACCAACTGAAACTGGATATTTTCGTACACTGCCATCCCCGGCGTAGGTTTCCACGTGGAGTGGGGGAAATCTGCAACCTCCGGATTTGCGTTGGTGAGAGCGGCAACCAGGGCCGATTTCCCCGTGTTGGGAGGACCGACCAAAACCACCTGTGCCGCCCCCTCCTTATCGATGGAGTATGTCGCGTCCCGCCTTGCTCCTCCCTTCTTCTGCTGCGACTGCTCCTTCACTTTGGCGATGCGCCTTCGCAAGTCAGCCCGCAGCTTGTCCGTGCCCTT
>JAAYUJ010000447.1 GCA_012517775.1 Deltaproteobacteria bacterium | reverse complement strand
GCCATCATGTCGCAATTGGAGTCCCTTGAACTCCGCACTGTTCAGGTATTCCTTGATAATGTCATTCAGATTGACCACCTCTGCGATCGCTACCCCCCGTCGAGCCAGGGTGAGCAAATCCCGAACAATGGCCGCCGCCCTCTCGCCGCATTGCTGGATGGTCTCGATCGACTCCCGCAATGAACTGTCCATGTCGACGGCCATCAGGAGGAGTTGAGGATAGCTGACCAGGCCCGACAACACATTGTTCAAGTCATGGGCAACGCCACCCGCAAGCATGCCGATCGCTTCCATTCTTTGAGCGCGTTGAAGTTGGAGCTGTAGTCTCTCTTTTTCCCTCTCTGCCAGGCGTCGCTCTTCAAATTGAAGCCGCAGCGCCTGATTGGATTCTTCCAGGCTCGCAGTCCGCTCTGCGACCCTTCGCTCCAGTTCTTCATTCTGCGCAAGTATTTTTTGGTTCAGGTCTTCATTTTCCCTGAAGGCTTTGTCAATTGTCTGAAACCAGGGCTTCCAGAAGGACGGTACCACATCGTAGCTCACTGAAGCGTCTTGAGCACTGCGCCTCATGATGAAATCAACGAGTTGTCCGGAGGGGACGACAAACTTTCGGTAGGTGATCGTCAACACCATGATGACCATCACCAGCAGTCCCGCTATCAACAGCAACGGGCCACCTCCGCCCTGTTCGAGGAATGCTCCTACAGCGGATCGGGGCAGTCTTATATAGATTGCCTGCCAGGGGGCATTGCTCAGTTTTCGTCGAAGCAGTTCGTAACCTCCCAAGGTAACAATCCGGTTTTCGTTGAATTCCAGGATGCTTGGAATACTGCGCTTCAAATCTTCAGGAAGAGCACTTTCCAGCGATTTCGTCTCTCTATCCGCGGATGTGACCAAGGAGGGATGCGCAAGAATCTGACCACGATCATTGAACAGGAACATGTCACCGGCTTGGGAATGAAATCTTTTGACGATTGTGTTCAGGAAATCAACCGTCAAGTCGATGGCGACGGTCCCCAGGAAACGGTCCTGATCATAGATCGGGGCTGCGCACGTTGTCATCAGCCCTTTGCCGTATTCATCCACGTAAACCTCTGTCCAAAACATCTGTCTTTCAGGATTCCTTTCAGGAGTCCCCAGTCTGAAGAATTCGTGCGTATAAAGATCCTTCGAGAACTTGAAACTGCTGGAATCCACCCATGGGTAAATATTGATGAACCCTGCATCGGACGTATAATAGACCCATGCTGCATCCTTGATGGTCTCTGATGTGGCCCGAAAGTCGGGGTTCAAGTTCAGTGCCATGTAGAGTTCCCTGTAAAAGGCGGGATCCCTTTCCTGCAATCGCCCCATGCCGGTGAGGTTGCCGACCCATTCGGTGGTCAGGGGGGGTTGAACATGGTCAAGATGAAACGTGGCCGACTTCCCTTCCTCTGTTAATGAAAAAAAGGCCACAGGCGGTTCGAGTCTGCCGTTTTGGCGCATTTCGATCAAGTCCCATTCCGCCCGGATCCTCATCCCCTCAATCCGTGTGGTCACCATGGCGAGCAGGTTTTCAATATGGGAGACCTGTTCCTGAAAATCGTTCAGAAGCGTAGTACTCTCATACTGCTTATTTGACTTGTACTGCTTCCCCAGGAGTAGGAGCAGTGCCAGAAACAGAATACAGAAGACAGACAGCAGATAGATCGTATAGCGTTTGTGAAAACCAGGCACCACCGGTCTGGGAAATCTTTCGGAACTCATTCTTCACGAATCCTTGGAGTGACTTCTCAGTCACTTCTCAATTAGTCCAGGCAACGATAGCTCTGTAGGTCGGGTTTCCATACCCGACATATTGGCGCAAAGGCTGTCGGGATTGGAATCCCGACCTACT
>JAAYUJ010000446.1 GCA_012517775.1 Deltaproteobacteria bacterium | reverse complement strand
TCGCTGCACTTTCAGCGCCTCAGCATGGAGAAGCGTTCCCGAAAGTCCATGATCTCTGACGGCGCTCCTCCGGACCCCTCTTTTTCATGAACGGTGCGTTACATATCACTTCTCCGCTCTTTTGAAAAGCCATTTGCATCTCGCAAGGGGTTCGCAAAGGTCTTTGCTCTCCTTCATGCCACGTCCGCTTTCCCTCTTGTGTTAACAAGCTGGAGGAGATATGCCTCAATGAAATCATCCAGGTCGCCGTCCAGAACACTCTCCACATTGCCCTTTTCGGTATTCGTTCGATGATCTTTCACGAGACGGTATGGCTGCAGCACGTAGGATCGGATCTGACTGCCCCAGGCGATATCCTCCAGATTGTCATGCAATTCCTGAAGCTTCTCCTGCTGGAATCGCTTTTCACGCTCATAAAGCCTTGCCTTCAAGATCTTCATCGCAATATCACGATTGCGATGCTGTGATTTCTCATTCTGGCACTGAACCACAATCCCCGTGGGCAAATGGGTAAGGCGCACCGCCGAACTCGTCTTGTTCACATGTTGCCCACCCGCTCCACTGGCTCTGTATGTATCCACCCGCAGATCAGATGCCTTGATCTCGATCTCGATCTTGTCATCTATCTCCGGATAGACGGAAACGGCGGCAAAAGACGTGTGACGCCGCCCGCTGGCATCAAAGGGTGAAATCCTGACCAGCCGGTGGATTCCTGCCTCAGCCTTGAGCAATCCGTAAGCGAACCGACCGGCGACTGTAAACGTCACGCTCTTGATTCCAGCTTCCTCCCCTTCGAGAATATCGACGACCTGAACCACCAGCTTTCTCTGTTCACACCACCTCAGGTACATTCTCAGCAGCATCTCGGCCCAGTCTTGTGCTTCAGTGCCTCCCGCGCCGGAGTTGATGCTCACGATGGCATTCCTCTCGTCGTTCTCATCACTGAGCATCTGCCGCAATTCCAAATTCCGCAAATCCTTCTCAAGCGCCAGTGTCTTCTGGGACGCTTCCTGAAGAGCCTCCTCGTCATTCTCTTCAAGGGCCATCTCCAGGAATAGCTCCGCCTCCTCGTAATCCCTCGCCAGTTCCTCCCATTTTTCTATGAGAGCTTCGATCTCCGAGCGCTCCTTCAGAATGACCCTGCCCTCATCAGGATTGTCCCAAAAGTCCGGTTTGAGCAAGATCTTCTCGATCTCTTCCGAACGCTTCCTCTTTCCATCTATGTCAAAGATACCCCCCGAGGTTTTGAATCCTTTGTGATAAATCTCGAAGGGTCATCCTTGTTTCGGCAATATCCACATTCATACCTTTTCCTCCTTGCTCCACTGTCTTTCATCCTGTTACAGGATCTCATTGCAGCTTCCCAATAAGTCCAGGTAACGATAGCCCTGCAGGTCGGGTTTCCATACCCGACACATCGGTGCCAAAGATCGTCGGGATGGGAATCCCGACCCACTTATTGAGAAAGTACGTTTGAATCTATTGTTGCATGAGCGGGACGCGATATCAAGATCCGTGCCACACAAATAGTCCCACAATTCATAAAACATCTTCTGTCGGGTTTTTCCGGAATGTCGCAAAGAGGGATCCTGCACCAGTCATTACCACACACAGCCACGAGAAAAGATCTCCCCATTTGCCGTAGAAAGTCGGCACATCGGCCGGCTGGACTCGGCACACCAGGAATCCCTGCTCATTCAAGGGAATCGTACCGCAAAGCCTGCCTGTTACATCCACCACCGTGCTGATTCCTGTATTGGCAGCCCTGATGAGAGGCCGTCGAAACTCGATGGCACGCCATCGCGCAATCTCCATATGCTGGTAGGGTGCACTCGTAGGGCCGTACCAGGCATCGTTCGTTATGTTGACGAACGCGGTCGCCCCATTTTGTATCGCCCTCCGGGAGAGATAAGGGAAGATCCCCTCATAGCAGATCAGAATTCCGAGGGCTTGACTGTTGAACGGTATCGGTGAAATATCCGTCCCGGGCACGAAGTCTCCCGCAAACTCGACCAGACGACCGACGAAAAACAGCAGCTTCCCCAGGGGAACATACTCCCCGAAGGGCACAAGATGCTGCTTGGCATATTCTCCCAGAGTCCGGGCATCTCCATCCACGAGATAGGCCTTGTTCTGGAACCGCACCTCACCATCGAGCCGGATCACGGCCGGGCTTCCAAACAAAACCGGTGTTGCTGCTTCCCTGAATAACCCATCCAGCTGTGCGGTCAGTCTTTCATCCACGCCGTAGAGGAATGGAGCGGATGTCTCCGGCCATACCAGTAGATGGGGACGGGGGGTGCCTGATACAGCCCCGAGGGACAGCTCCCGGTAGCGCCTCAGGGTCTCCTGTTGAAACGCAGGGTTCCACTTTTGACTTTGATCGATATTTCCCTGAATGACCCCAACATTCAGGGCCTCCGCCTCCTGCTGAACCTCTCT
>JAAYUJ010000445.1 GCA_012517775.1 Deltaproteobacteria bacterium | reverse complement strand
TGTTTATTCCTTCAGTCAGGATGCGGTTCCGGATTTGAGCGATCCCTTCCGGGCTGCAGAGGCAGGAATGCTCAATGCACGTGGGTATTGAGTACCGGTCGACAGGGATCGCCTTCAGTGATTCCATGTCGAGTGCATCCCCGATGCCGCATCCGCTGCAGACAAAAACACCCGTTTTCTTTTCCATCATTCTACCCCCTCCTCGTCGCCTGAATAGCTCTGAGAGCAGCCGCGGTTGCTTCTTGGACACATGAAGCCACATCCATTGGGGCTGTGACGCACCCCGCACCGAAAATGCCGGGAGCTCCTCCCTTGGTCAGGAGGAAGCCCATTGCGTCAACCTCTGTTTGAGCAGGGAGCTTATCCACCGCTGTATTGGGAACCATACCCGTGGCAAGAACAACCAGGTCGAACTGGTCTTTCAGAATTGCACCCGTCGATTGATCTTCTACCTGGACGGTGACCAGACCTGTTTGCGGATCTTCGGTAATCTCACCCACCTTGCCCTTTATGAGGCTGACTCGCTCATCGGACTGGACTTTCACATAGAAGTCCTCGAATTTCCCAAGGGCACGTATATCGATATAGAAGATGGTGGCGTGGGCTTCGGGATCCTGATCCAGGAGATAAGTAGCCTGCTTCAGGGATGCGAGACAACAGATCCCCGAGCAATAGGGGAGATGATTCTCATCCCTTGAACCGGCACACTGAACGAATGCGACCCTTTTGACCTCCTTTCCGTCTGAGGGACGGGTGATTCTTCCATGAGTCGGTCCGTTCGGGGCGGCATAGCGTTCCATCATGACATTGGTGATCACGTTCCGGTGCCTTCCAAAACCATAGTACTGTATTCTTTCCGCTGGATATGGCTGCCAGCCCGTGGCCCAGATGACGGCACCCACCTTGAGGTCGAACAGCTGGGTCTCCATGTTCAGATCAATGGCGTCATAAGGACAAGCGGCTTTGATCCTTTCGGCTTCTTCAGTACCGAGTATCTGCGGAGCGAGAAGATAGCGCATCGGGTAAGCGAATTCGTGGGGCAAATGAATGACCTTTACTGTGCTGAGGCCGTAATTGAACGGATCGGGCACCTCGGTGACGGCAGCAGATTCGCACACGCCACAACCGGTGCATCGCTCATTGACATAACGGGGCATTGTCCGGACACTCACATCGAAATTGCCTGCCTCTCCCGAAATTCCCTCAACCTGGGAGAGGGTGAAAAAGCGGATCAAGGGATTGCTCTTGATCCGGCGAAAATTTATTTCCAGACCGCAACTGGGAGGACAGAGCTTTGGGAAGTATTTGTTCATCCGAGCCACCCGTCCGCCGAGGTAGGCCTCCTTCTCAACGAGGTACACCTCAAATCCCGCCTCGGCAGCTTCGAGAGCGGCACTCAGTCCGCTCATGCCACCGCCGACCACAAGGATACTCCGGTTTCCTTCCAGGATATTACTCATAGAAAGTCCTCCATGAATATCGCAACACGACGCATGAGACTCCTCCGACAGCAGCATCGAAGTCCATTTACAGGGCATATTTCAGGAGAGAGACGGTTTAAAAGAAAATTGAGCGAATGGATGCAGGGACGACAGATGTTACGCTGAGTCTGGTGCATCTCCCGCAAGGGGTTTCTCTCCAGGATTAGAGACTGGTTGGAAATGGTAGAGAGTATTACCGGCCTGGAGGGATTCACCATCATGTATTACCGGGAAAAAGCAACATGGGGAAGCCCATCGGGCCTCCCCATCTCCTGTCGGTGCGCAACGGCTTCCTGAAGGAGCAGTTGACTAGAACATCTTCAGGAAGTCATCCAGCACGTCAATGCTCTTCTTCTGGATGACCAGGTCGAAGATTTTGTCTTTCTGCTTCCGCGGAATCAATTCGATGCTCTTGGTCGTGGCGGAATCGAACTTCGCCTGCGGAATCACCTGCAGGATCTTGTCCCTCTGAGCATCGTTGGCGTACACATAAATGACCTTCAGGCCGGCCATGGCTTCCTTACACATATGCGCAAGGCCAGCGGCCTGCAGCTTCGCATATCTGTCTTCGTTGACCCAGAGGTTGATCGGATATTTTCCTTCTGCCATTGTCTTGCTCCTCTTAAGCTTTCAGGGGTTCAATTGAGAAAACAGGAGTCCTCTTTTCCAGGTATTCGTCGGTGACGAACGGGGAGCCAAAACCGTATTTCTCGGCACACTCCATAACCAGGTCGAAGACTTCAGGTCTGAAAATGAGTCGGGGCGGCTTGACGCCGTCGTCAACGATGCTGCGGATGAGGGTACCACTGAACTTCTGCCACTCACTCTTGTGGTTACAGAGACCCTCCGAGGTGACTTCACCGCAGTGGGGGCAATACAGCCAGTTCATGGAATATACGGGCGTAATAGCCAACTCATCCTGCACGGTGGCGAGGAGGTTATGGGCGTCGTATGCGCCGTAGTAGGTTCCCACACCAGCGTGATCACGCCCGAACATGTGATGGGTGAGACCCAGGTTGGTCCTCAGGATGGAGTGGAAAATGGCCTCTTTGGGGCCGGCGTACCGCATATCCCAGAAGGTGAGGGAGGTGAGGTGATTGTGATCACCGAAGTAGCCGGATTTGCGCAATTCGTCCTGTGTCAGGATGATGGCTTCGTCGATGTAGTCGCCTTTCCTCTTCTCACCAATGATGGCGTTCACGAGAACACCCACGTAAGGCTTGTCAATGGGGAGTTCCGCGTAGGTCTGCGACCAGGCGCCCTTCATGAGCCACTCGTGGCCGGTGTGAGGAACATTCCTGGTCTGATGGGCGACGATGCGTTTCCAGCCCCTCTCCTCGAATTTCTTGCGCATCTCGATAGGGGTGATGAAATAGGGACCAAAAGGCTCATTGATCTTGGGCCGATTCGCCAAGGTGATCTTTCCGCCGATGAACTTGTCCTTATACTTATAGGTCCTTGCAACGCCGGGATGTTTGACGTCGGTGGTTCCGTATATGGCTTGGGCCATTGCCTCCTTGTCGTAGCTGAAGATCTCCTCCACCTCGAAAATGGCCATGGGATTCCCGTGAAAGGTCAAAACCACCGGGCTTCCTGCCTTTATTCCAAACTCGTGGATCTCGTCGTCGGACTTGTCGAATACGATGGGGATACTCCATACGTTCCCGTTGGCAAGTCGCATTTTCTTGCAGACAGAATCCACATCCGCTTGGTTCATGAAGCCCTCGAGGGGGCTGAAGAAGCCGTAGGAAATGCCGATGACTTCATTGGCAATCTGGCTTCGGATGGGTACCTGAGGCAGCCCCTGGATCTTCTTAACCGCTTCCGCAGGCTCCATGATTCTCTCAACGATCGGTTTGCCACCATGTCCTATTGCGGCCATGCTTCTTTCTCCTTTTTGTCAACAGTTACAGCATCAACATATTGAAGTGGGCCTTAAAAAAAACCTCCAGGTGCAAAACGTGCACCTGGAGGTTGAGTGATCTACGTGGTCATCTTAGACCGGCAGATTGACAACGGGAACCTTTTTCATGGTCCATTCACCGGTTTTGGGATTCCACACTGAGTTGACGAATACCCTCCAGTTTTTCTCATCCATGTCGGGAAGGTCGGCGCGGAAATAGTAACCGGGCCAACGGCTCTCTTCGCGGAACAGCACATGGCGCAGGTGGCTTTCGGCGATCCACATGCGGTGGGTGTTTTCCCATGCGCGCATGAGTTCGTGGAGGTCACTGGCAGCCAGCTTCTCGGAGTCTTCCTTGAGCATGGTGAGCAGTTCGAGGCCTCTCTCCAGAAGGGCCTTGTTGGTGGTGAACTGGGCGCTTACGCCGGCGCAGTATTCATCCATGATCTTCTGGAGGCGGAACATGAACATCTTGGGCTTCATGAAATTGGGGTTGATGTCTGGATCACTCGAGAGCTTTGCAAACTCCTCGAAACGAGCCATAGGAGCGAGAATGGTGTCTCTCATCTTGGCGATGACGGCATCATCCACCT
>JAAYUJ010000444.1 GCA_012517775.1 Deltaproteobacteria bacterium | reverse complement strand
GTCTCCGGATTTCTGGTCGAACAACCTTCGCCGCTCCAAAGCCGCATCCTCGAACTTCTGGGTTTGTCCCCCAAAATCTATGACCTCACCTTCACTCAACCAAAATTCAACGACTCAAGTTGAAATCAGCGAAATGAGAGTTTCTAGTAACCTTTGACTCACATTCCGCACCCAGGTGCTGAACTGAAAGGGAATTTTCGATCTCCCTCAAATCCACTGCTCAACCGGCTCTGAGCTCCGCGGTGAAGATGTCCGGTTTGAGACCGAGGGCATTGAGCCATTCGAGCTGGACGGGCTTCAATGGCTGATTGAGCCTTCGCATCGGGCCGATCCGGATAATGGTGATATTTTTGAACTTGCTGGTGATCATGAGAGCTGTCGGATTGGTCGTGGGTTTGTTGTCCCAACCGGTTATGGGACGATCCGCCTCTTCCACGTGCTTTCTGAGCTTACGCTCGATGAGCCTCAAGATGAGAAGCGAAATGAGCAGGACAAGCCCAAGGGCTTCTATCCGCTCCTCTGTTTTGAGGAAGATCGCATTGATCAAGGCAGGGTCCTTGAGGAAGGAAAAGTTCTGCTCCACTCCGTGCTGCTCCTTGTAGAGGGAGAGAATCTCCTTGACGTCGGCCGCCCCTTCCCCTTGTCTGGGTACGTTGGTCAGGAGAACAAAACATCCAGCCTCTTTTTTCATCCGCTCCAGCGCCGAAGCGCTCTGTTCGATCCGGGAGCTCACTCGATACTGAACCCGTGTGACTTTTCTGGGTTCACCGTTTTTGGGACGTCCCCTGGCGTAGGTGCAGTGAGGCTCAATCTCACAGGCGAGCTCGTGGTAGCGTGCCGGCTGTGCCGCCCAGCGTTGTGCGGCCGCCCTGGCATCTGCCTCGCAGGCATACTCATTCATACAGTGCTCATTGAAGCTCTTCTCAAGTGAAGTCTTCTCCCGGGCCAGTTCACGATCAATCTTCTTTTGTCTTCTCTTGTCGTGGGCGCTGGAGTGAACCACCACAGCCCTATACTCGTTGCCGTAGAGGGTAACTGTAGACTCTGCTGCACGGTAGAGGGTGGCCGGTCGATTGGCAGTTGGTTTCGTTCGGGCGAGTTGTCCCACCTCAACCCACCTGTCAGCGGTCACAGCCTCCCAGATCACCCGTCCACACTCGGCATACACCGCCGGCAACCGTGTGACGAACAGCCGGCCCAGGCTCAACCGTTCCATGTTGCCCGGACTGACCAGGGCCGAATCCGAAATGTAGATGAATGCCTTCTCGTCCACTCCGAACTGAGCCATGTGTTGGCTGATCTCACTCAGAATCGTATTGTTGATCTCCTTGTCCAAGGCGTTGCCATCCTCGTTCTTGCCATAAATGGGAATCTTGTCTCCGACGCAAAGCGTTGAGATCAGAAACTGCTTGAGATCTGGACGGTGGTCCTTGCTGTACCCTTCGGTGATCTCGAATGGGGGTCGATTGGCTTCGTCCGCTTCATAGTCCCCATAGACATTCAAGGATGTCGTGTCGAAATGCACTGCCCGTGTGGATATGCCATGCTTCAAGACTGCATTCATGGCCAATTCGGAGAAAATCTTCCGGGTACCGGTTTCAAAAAGAAGATCCAGAGCTCGCCCCACGGTGTCGTCATTGAAAGAGTTTGCCGGTACTCGCTCTCCCAAAAGGAGCTCCGTGTCCCGGCCCTCGTAGAAATCCACCAGACGATAGAGAGGCGAGCGCCCCGTGAGCGTATCCAAAACAAGCCCCAGCGCGATCACACCAGGCTTCACCGCCATCTGCGATGGTGCTGGACGGTTTACCGTCTCCACCAGGTCTAGATCGTCGGCAAAGGCTTTCACGATCAGCAGATGGTCCACCTGTTGGGCATCGATATCCAGACCGCTTGTCGGATCGATCGATGCTCCTGAACCTGGAGCCTCATGCAAATTCGGTTTGTTGGTATCCGCACTCATCCAGCCTCGGATACCACACTCGAATTCGACCGTTCAGCGGAAAGTGCACACAGAAATTCGATTTCTTGTGACTCAATGGATGCGGAATGTGAGTACAAAGGTTTGTAAGCGAAGGGTAGCTCCCCATCAAACTCGGATGTTATCAGCAGAATTGAGTCTCCTGCTCGCAGAACTCGTATTAATTTCTAAAGCAAGGGTTGGAAATAGGGTTGGAATTCTCATAATCAACAAAACGAAAGGACCCAAGATTGCATCCTGAGTCCTTGATTTTCCTTGGTGGGCGACCCGGGGATCGAACCCGGGACCTTTGGTTCCGGAGACCAACGCTCTATCCACTGAGCTAGCCGCCCTTATTTTGCCTTTGGTTCTGGTTTATGCTACTTTTTCATGGTTCCGTTAGCACAGGTCGGGGTGATTGTCAATTTGCACCTGTTGAGCACTCACCTTTCATCTCCCTTTTCCAGGTCAGATTCTTTATGAAAATCGCTTATTTCGATTGCTTCTCCGGTGTCAGCGGCGACATGGTTCTCGGGGCCCTTGTGGATCTTGGAGTCCCGGTGTCGTTCCTGTGCGACCAGCTCGCAACGCTCCATCTCGATGGATTTGCCCTCGAATCAGTGCGGGAAATGCGGGGTGCCATCGCCGGCACGCGAGTCATCGTCAAGCAGGAGCTTCAGTCGCATCACCGATGTCTGGAGGACATCCGCGGCATCATTTCTTCCAGTGCTCTCGGTGGGGCTGTCAAGGAGAAGAGTCTGGCTGTCTTTGAGCGGTTGGCCGAGGCAGAATCAAGAGTACACAAGGTCCCCGTGTCTCAAGTCCATTTCCATGAACTGGGAGCGGTGGATTCCATTGTCGACATCGTCGGCAGCGTCATTGCTATCGAATATCTCGGTATCGAACACATCTGCTGTTCTCCATTGCCTTTGGGTCGCGGTTTTGTGAGGACTCAGCACGGGCTCCTCCCTATTCCGGCCCCCGCCACGGTGCTCCTTCTCACCGGGATTCCCGTGTACGACAACGGGGTGGAACGCGAGCTGATCACCCCAACGGGTGCAGCCATTATCAGTTCCCTGGCAGGCTCTTTCGGGCCCATCCCTCCCATGGTGCTTATGGGTACAGGCTACGGTGTCGGGTCCCATCCGTCGGCGGACCCGCCGAACCTGCTGCGGATCATGACGGGAAAAGAAGCCCCTTCCCCGAAGACGCGCCGTCTTCTCGTCATGGAAACCAATATCGATGACATGAACGGGGAAATTTACGATTACGTGATCGAGGAGCTTTTCCAGGCGGGTGCGCTGGATGTGAGCCTGATCCCCGTGCAGATGAAGAAGAATCGTCCAGGCGTGATGCTTCGCGTTCTGTTGGAGCCCGCTTTGCGCCGGATGATCCAGGACATCCTTTTTAGGGAGACCACCACCCTGGGAGTAAGGATTCACGAGGTGGAGCGTGTGGAAATCCCACGAGCAACGGAGAGCATCGAGACCCCCTACGGACCGTGCCGTATCAAGCGGGC